>JBQCEI010000405.1:0-18571 GCA_051960375.1 Aureliella sp.
CGAGCTTCGGGAAAGGTTTGCAGGGCGGCGTACTCGGCTTCCCAAGCATTGCTCCGCAGTTTGATGTCGGCCAAAAGCCCAGGATCGAAATCCCCCTCTACGGCCACGAGCTGTTTGCGGAGCCCGTCTCCCATCAGGCGGTTGTAGTAAGCGGTCTCGGTGAATTCGAAGCGCTCGCTCGCGCACAGGAACGCGCCCCAACAGCCGGCGATGCGGCCCAGCGCCCAGTCGAGCGCCTGGCCGTGTCGGCTGAAGATGGCCGCGATGAGCAGAGTCGGTGGATGCGGAAGCGGTGTGGCCATGGAAGAGGCTAGAAGCTAGAGGCTAGCGGCTAGAGGTTCGAGGCGATCATCTAGCCTCTCGCTGCTCGGTTCTAGCTACTGTTAATACGCCTTGGCGAAAACGGCTCGCGTCGTTGAGGGCTTGCCGGTGACGAAACAGCGGCCCGGCTCGTGGCCGCCTTCTAGTGGTATACAGCGAATCGTGACCTTGAGTTCATTGAGCACGTCGGCCACTTCCGCTTCGCTCGAGAAGTTGCAGATCGCAAAGCCGCCATGGATCTCGGGCCGCTCGGCGTTCTTCGGCGTGAAGTAATCGCGGAACTCCGACAGCGTTTCGATCGTCCGCGTGTTTTCCTCGCGCATCTTGAGAGCCCGCTGGAAGAGATTCTGTTGCATCTCTTCGAGCCGCTGGCCCACCGTGGCAACGAACTCGGCGCGCGGCAAGCTCGTCTGTTCGCCGGTATCGCGGCGAGCGACGAAGACCGCGTCTTTGGCGATATCCTTCGGTCCCACTTCGACGCGCAGCGGCACGCCGCGTTTGACGTGGTACCACTTCTTTTCGCCGCCGCGCATATCGCGGTCATCGATCTGCACTTCGATCGTGCGATCGCCGAAGGTTTGCCCCGCCAGTTCGCTGCGAAGCGCGTTGCAGTAAGCGAGCACTTCGCTGCGCTGCGCGTCGTCGCGATAGATCGGCATGATGACGATGTGCGCCGGCGCCAGTCGCGGCGGCAACACCAAGCCGTCATCGTCGGAGTGCGTCATGATCAGCGCGCCGATCAAGCGCGTGCTGACGCCCCACGAAGTCGTCCAAGCGTAAGCCATCTGGCCGTTCTGATCCTGGAACTTGATCTCTTGAGCTCGCGAAAAGTTTTGGCCCAGGAAGTGGCTCGTGCCGGCTTGCAACGCTTTGCGATCTTGCATCATCGCTTCGATCGACAGCGTCGTGTCGGCGCCCGGAAAACGTTCGCCGGCGGTCTTTTCGCCTTTGATCACCGGAACGGCCATGGTGTTCTCGGCAAAGTCGGCGTAGACCTCGAGCATCTTGCGAGTCTCTTCGAGGGCTTCTTCCTGCGTGGCGTGAACCGTGTGTCCTTCCTGCCACAAGAATTCTGCCGTGCGCAGGAACAGCCGCGTGCGCATCTCCCACCGCACCACGTTGGCCCACTGGTTGATCAGGATCGGCAGATCGCGATACGACTGCACCCACTTGGCATACATCGCGCCGATGATCGTCTCGCTGGTCGGTCGCACGATCAGCGGTTCATCGAGCTCCCCGGCCGGCCGCAGCCCTCCCTCGGGATCGGGCTCAAGGCGGTGGTGCGTCACGACCGCGCATTCCTTGGCGAAGCCCTCGACGTGCTGAGCTTCCTTTTCCAGAAAGCTCATCGGGATGAACAGCGGGAAGTAGGCGTTCTGGTGTCCGGTCTCTTTGAACTTGCGATCGAGCACGCGCTGCATGTTTTCCCAGAGCGCGTAACCCCAGGGCTTGATGACCATGCAGCCGCGAACCGGCGAGTTCTCAGCCAAGTCGGCGGCTTTGATAACCTGCTGGTACCATTCGGGATAATCCTCGACGCGCGTCGGTTCGATCGCAGTCTTTGCGGCTTTGTTCATCCGATCCTCAATTTCCTCTTCATTGCCATCAACGGTTTAATCAACCGGGACAAGGTTCGGCCTTAGATGACCGGCCTTGTCGATTCTAAAGACCCCTCAGCCCCCGGCCGCTCTCCCCGAAGCGGAGCGAGGGGAGAGAAGAATGGATATAGGGCAAGCCGCGCCACATGTCTTCACTCCCCCTCGCCCCGCTTCGCGGAGAGGGGGCTGGGGGGGCGGCGGCTAATTGTTTTACGGTGTCTTCTTATTGAGCGCCGCCTGAGATTCCACCGGCGGAATCAGCGGGATCTCGCGGGCTCGATCTTCCAGCACCTCGCGCGGCGGCTCTTCCTCCAGGCCGTCATCAGGCGCCGACGTGAGTGCCTGCCGCTTTCTCAAGGCATGCTTCCATTCCTGACGCGCCAACAAGACCCCGGCCAGGGCCGCTGGGGCAAAGTAGTAAACTACACGGAAGACCACGAGGCCTGCGGTCACTGCGACCGTCAGCGAACTGCTTTCGTCTTCCTGTTTGGTCAGCAGTTCCATGATCACCAGCTCCAGGATTCCGAAGCCTCCTGGAACGTGCGTCACGACCGTCACGATCATGGCCGCCATATAACTGACCAGCACTGTGCTGTAGTTCACCGTGTCGGCCGGCAGCAACACCCACAGCACTAGCGACGCTAGTGCGAAGTCGGTCGCCGACACACCCAGTTGCAACAGCGACAAGCGAAATGGCGGAAAAGCGAATTCCTGGTTGCCGATATGAACCGGCTTGCGAATAAAGATCGTCGCCAGCAAGTAAGCCCCGACGACCCCCAGAAACACGTAGCCGTAAAGATGGGGCGAAAAGTGGAGCGCGTCCTGGTAATGGGCTGGCAGATGCACCGGCAACATCACAAACGCAATGCCCGCCAGCAAAAACATTCCCAGCCAGAAGGTGACCGACAGAATGGAAACCAAGGCAATGATCTCGATCAGCCGAAAACCCCAGCTGGCATACAGCCGAAACCGGATCGCTGTCCCGCCGATCATCCAGCCCAGGACGTTGCTCATGGCGTAGCCGATGATCGCTCCGACCATGACTCTGCGGATCGGTAGCTGCTTCTTGAGATAGCGCACCGCGATGAGGTCGTACCCAGTCAGCACCACGAAGTTGATCGCGGTAAAGAGGATTGCCAGGGCGATCTGCTCTTTCGGAATCGTAACGATTCCTTGCCAGACTTCGTCCCAGGTCAGCCCCGAGAGCTTCTTGCGAACCAGATAGATCGATACGCCCATCAACGCTAGGACAGCGGTGTATTTGGCGACTTCCCCCATTGGCCCCCAGCTTGGTGGTTCGCTTTTGGCTGGCAGGGTGTCTGGGATGTTTCTGTCGTTATCCATTGGAGGCCGGATAAGGTTGCGGTAAGGCGCGCCGCCGGGGCGGGCGTAAAGATGTGGAGGATTGTAGTTCCTTTTCGCTCAGGGCGGGAGAGACGCCCGCGTGCGTTCGGCCGCGAAATTCCTCCCCTACCAAATTGATACCACGGAGCGCGCCGCTTGGCTCTCGCCTCCTCGGGACATGTTCCGCCTGAAGTTGCGCAGTTCTTGTAACCCGACGCGTAAGCGAGGGACGAACCTGCCGTAAAGCCAGATAACCCATGCTCCTGAAGACCCCTCACCCCGAACCCTCTCCCCGAAGCGGGGCGAGGGGAGAGAAGAGTTTTATAACGCGAGCCCAACTCTTTTCTGGTCTCCCCCTCGTCCCGCTTCGGGGAGAGGGGGCCGGGGGGCTGGAGCGGAGATATACTCAGCCTCGGCGGACAAACGATCGTTTGGCAGACCGCTGTGGCAGGTTCGTCCCTCGCTTACGCGTCGGGTTACATGCCGTCGCTTCGCGACTGGAGGACGGTTCAGCGCTTTACTCCGCGGCCACACTCCGGGACAATCTCAACTGGCAGGGAATCAACAAGCTCTCAATACCAGGCGGGATGCCGCAGCATGCATGGCCATGTCGATGATGCCAACGTCACCTCCAGCGGCTTGGAATCGCTCTCCGAAGAGCAAACCGAGCGTCTGACGGAACTACTGGATCGGTACTTGGCAGGTTTGGAAGCGGGGCAGCCGCTGTCGCGCGAGGAGCTGCTGGCCGAGCACGCCGATTTGCGCGAGCCGCTGACGCTCTATCTCGAGAAACTCAACGAGCTCCACAACTTCTCGGCCGGCTTCTCGCCGCATCTGGCCGGCGCAGCCGACGGCCCTTTTTCGTTTTCGGGCGGCAATGCCTTGCTCGGCCAAGCGCCTCAGCGCGATCGCACGCGCCCCGCGCCGCGAGACGGGCACGCTGATCAGTTTCGAGACAGCCGCCGCAAGAACGCCGATGCGACCCGCTTCGATCCTGCTCCGCCGGAACTTGCGGACGAAGCCAACGCCATCGACGGCCGCTGGGCGCTCGAGGCCGATGGCTCGCAAGCGCGTCGCCTGGGCGATTTCGAATTGCTCCGCGTCATCGGCCGAGGCGGCATGGGGATCGTCTACGAGGCCGAGCAACTCTCGCTTCGTCGTCGGGTGGCGCTCAAACTCCTGCCGCTGACCTCGTTGCTCGATTCGCGGCAGATAGCCCGCTTCAAGAACGAGGCGCAAGCGGCCGCTGCCCTCCAGCATCCCAACATCGTTTCAGTCTATGCCGTCGGCAGTTACCAAGGCGTCCATTACTACGCCATGCCGTTGATCGACGGCTATCCGCTCGACGCGATCATCGCGGCTCTACGCCAACGGAAAAGCGGCGACCGTGCCGACGCAGCAACCGCGACGGACATGCCGAAGTTGCCCGCTGAAGTCGAAGCCGAGATGCTGGCTCCGGGCGAGGGGTGGGATTTGCCGACCGACGTTCGGCGCGTGATCCGCATCGGAATCGAAGCCGCTTCCGCCTTAGCCGCGGCTCATGAAGAAGGGATCATTCATCGCGACATCAAGCCGTCGAACCTGCTGATCGATAAGAGCGGCAAATTGTGGGTCACCGACTTCGGGCTGGCGCGGCGGGCCAACGACCATTCCCTCACCGCGACCGGCGATGTGCTCGGGACGCTGCGCTACATGAGTCCCGAGCAGGCGAGCGGCCGAGCGGCGCTGGTCGACGCCCGCACCGACATCTATTCGCTCGGCGTGACGCTCTACGAACTGCTGACGCTCGTGCCGGCCGTCAGCGGCGTCAGTTCGCCTGGACTGCTGCGAGCGATCGAGCAACAGCCGCCCGTTTCGATTCGGCACTTGCGTCCTGATTTGCCTCGTGACCTGGTGACGGTTCTCGAGACGGCAATGGCGAAGGAGCCGTTCGAGCGCTACCACACCGCTCAGGCACTGGCCGACGACTTGCTGCGCGTCCTGGAGGGGCGGCCCGTGCTGGCCAAGCCGCCGTCGGCCGTGACGCGTGTGACCAAGTGGGCCATTCGCCATCATCGCTGGGTGACGGCGGCCGCCGCGGTGGCTCTGCTCGCCTGCATCAGCCTCGGTATCGGCACTTGGATCGTCGTTCACAAGAGCGCCGTCGCGCAGACCAGCGCCGTGCGAGCGCAACTAGCTTGGGACAAGTTGCGGCATGCAGTCGAGCGCAGCTACTCGGACACCGCCGAAGATTTGGAAGACATTCCCGGCGCCGAACCGGCGCGGCGCAAACTGCTGACCACTCTGCTCGAGTACTACCGAGAATTCGTCACCGAGTTTCGCGAAGAAGGCTCGGCGCACGCCGACGTCGCTACGGCGTTAATGCACCTGGGGACACTGCACAGCGAACTGGGCGATCCGAACGCCGCTCGCAAACAATTGCGCGAAGCTCACTCGCTCTACAAGTCGCTGGTCGCTTCGGATCCAGAGAACTTCGAATATCGCAGGCAACTGGCAGTGTGTGCGAATCTCGAAGGCCGCGTCTTGGCGCAGCTCGGTCAAACTCAGGACGCCGAGACGTATGCCCGCGAGGCGATCGCATTGCAGGAAGCGTTGACCGAGGAGGCTTCCGCCCACGCCGAGGTGGCCGCAGAGCTCGCTAAATCGCGCAATAACTTGGGCCTCTTACTGGCCGATATGGCCGATATGGACAAGCGCGCCGAAGCGGAACAATTGTTGATGGCGGCGCGCGAGCAGCTCATCCGACTCACCGCTGCACTGCCTCAGCACTTGCAATATCAGAAACTGCTGGCGGCAACTTACAACAATCTCTCCAGCGTCGTCGACGACCGCGATCCGGCTACCGCGGCCCAGCTGTACGAGCTCTCGCTCGAGATTCAGCAACGCGTGGCGGACGCCGATCGCGACCTGCCGCCACGCCGCCAGATCGCCATTACCTACAGCAATCTCGGCAGGTCGTGGGCCGAGGCCGAGCAATTCGACAAGGCGATCGAGGCGTATGGGCAGGCGATCAATGTGCAGCGGCAATTGATAGCTATTGCCCCGTTGCATCGCACTTATCTTCGTGATTTAAGCGTCAGCTTGAACAATCTGGGGCGCTCCCAAAGCAAGCGCGGGCAGTTGAACGAAGCGGAGGCATCGTTCCGCGAGGCGATTGCCTTGCAGCATGGCCTGCTCGAGCAAGTCCCCGACGACGCCGGCGCAGCCCATGATCTGGGTGGCACTTACAACAATCTGGCTACGCTGCTCCAGTCCTTTCCCGACATCCAAGCGATCGACGCGGCCTTCGTGCGCGCGATCGCTTACCAGCGCCAAGCTCACGGCGCCGCGCCACAGGTCCAGCAGTACCGCCAGTTCCTCGATAATCATCTCAAGAACTATGCCAAGTGGCTGATCGCGTCGCGTCGCGAAGAGCAAGCCCTAGCGACAATGCTCGAGCGGCGTATACTGTGGACTCGCAACGCACATCAATTGGTGTTGGTAGCTAGCGATATTGCCGAGGCCGCGCTCGACATCGCTAGTGACAGCAATAGACAAGGAGTCGCCGGGCGTTATGCGGACGCTGCGATGGAGACGCTGGGCCTGGCCCAAAAGGCAGGGCTGACGCAAAGCCACGGGCTCACCATTCAGCAGCTCTTGTCGCAGCAACCATTCTCTTCTCTCGCCAAGCTCAGATCGCCAACGGATTAGGTGTCGCCATGAAAGCTCGTCTCCGAGATCATCTGCCTCGTCGCTTCCAGAATGCAGTAATCCTGGCGCGACGCGCCTTGCAGTGCGAACGGCTCGAGTCGCGTTGCTTGATGCATGCCTTGCCGCTGGTGAGCGCTTACGAAGCCGATCAAGGCGACAGCCTTCCGGCAGACCAGACGCAACCGGTCCCCGCGCTGATCGAGCAACCCTCATCGCAAGTCCCCGTCAAAGCGTGCGATGCAAGCGCCGGAACCGATGTGGCGACCAGTGCCCCGACTCGCAAAGTGGAGGACACCGCAAAAGGCGGCGGCACTCTGGGCGGCGGCACTCTGGGCGACGTGCACTCGGACGCACCGCCCGCCTCGCTGATTCAAACCGCTGCACCGGTGGGCGCGCGTGCAGCCGGAGCGGCTGACAAAAAGAATCCCGACGAATCGGAGCCGATGGGCGGTTTGCGAGGTGAAGGCGAAGGGGTGCCCTCGATCGAAAGCCCTGGGGCCAAAGGGGGAAACGGATCGTTCAATCGCGGCTCGACCTCAAGCGATTCGACGGGGGACGCGGTTCCGGCCCGAGCCAGTGCTCCGCTGGGCGACCTCAATAATTCGGTTCCCGTCGGCCGGGTAACCAGCCCGCATAACACCAAGATCGATGCCGGTGCAGTGAGCGCGCGCCCGACCCCGAGCACCGGCTCGGATCTCAGCTTGACCAGCCCGCTGGGGCTGCCCGGAGATGATGCGAGCAGCTCTGCCGGAAAAGTCTCGAACTCAAGTAGCAGTGTCGGTCTGTCGCTTAGCCCCGACGTCCAGATGCATAAAGGACTCTCCCAGAGCACTCTTTCGCCGAGCCTCCAGTCGCAAAGTTTGCCTGGTCGCAGTTTGCAACCGCAGGGAGCCGCATCGTCTCTCTGGCTCTTCAGCAGTTTTCTGCCCGGCTCTACTGCAGCTAACGCTCATGGAATGTTTGCGAGCGACGGGCATGTCATTGACGCCATGCGGGCGATGAGCAGCGATGACGATGCAGATGTTCGCGCGGCTCGCTTGCTTAACGACTCGAGCGACAGCGATGTTATCCAAGACGAGGCTGCGGAAGGAAGCACGCAGGGTTCCTACGCGCTGCGAGCCGCGATGCAACGCTCGCAAGACCGGCAGGCTAAACGCGCTCGCGACGCCAACGGTTTGCGGCACTTGGCGGTTCGCCATGCTCGCGGCTATGCGCTGCCATCGTACTTGCGCGTCCGCGAAGGAAACGATGGACTGGTCGAACTCGCCATCGAACCTCCGCAGCGAAATAACAATGACGGTGACGCTTACGCGCGAGAACCCGCTCGCGCAACCAGCCAGCGCAACTGGAACGACGCATCGATGGGGCTCTATCGCGAGTTCGATCTGGCAAGCGCCGATGAGCCAACCGTGAGCGTGGCCGAGCCCGATCCACTGCCGTTGGAAACTTCTGGCTTGGTGACGGGCGATCAAGAGATTCTCGACGCCATCGACGCCGCGCACGCCGAAGGGGAATCGGGCGAGAGCGCCGCCGGCAGCGTCCGCGAAGCTGCCCTGCCACTCGGCTTGCTGACCCTCTCCAGCCTGCTCGCCATCAGCCGCCACCGCTTTGGCCGCAAAGGGCGCGGGGAAGGTGATGAGTAAAGGCTGCTCTTAACCGACCATCGGCTCTTGATGCATTGCGGAGTGGTGGTTTTGCGACCTGAAGGGTCGCCTATGTCAGCCCAGGGCAAGGCGGCTTTAGCCGACGCAGCCCTCGGTTGCGTCCCCTAACAGAATGTCGGCCCTGACAGGGCCGTTCATACCTACATCGCCGCACAATCGCATGAGCGTCTTCGCCGAAAGATCAGCTGCTGCCAATGAGCGGCCCTGTCAGGGCCGAACTGTAATGCGCGTGACCGACCCAGGGCTGCGTCGGCCTGACGGCCTCCTTGCCCTGGGCTGACATAGGCGACCCTTCAGGTCGCAAAACCACTGCGCCGCAGCACTAATCACCTATGCGGTGGGCCATAGCTCGCCTTCTCTTCTGCTGGCTGTGTCACATGATAGTTGTGACACTGCAAACAGCCTGAGTTGGCTCCGTTGGGACGATGGCAGGCTACGCACTGGCCGAGTCGCATTTCGCGGAACTCGCTCATCGAGACGGCGGTTGCATGCGATTCTCCGGCAGTGCTCACCAAGCGGCCGTATGCGCCCGGCGCAGCATCGCGCAGCGCATGGCAGTAGCGGCAATCGTTGACCGCGGGCAAGCTCAGATGCGGCGCATGATCGAACTTGGTGAACTCTTTGGTGCCCAGCGGCCGCTGCGGCACGCGCCAGGCGGACACGAGCAAACCGGCTTGCAGTGTCCCTGCGGTATCCTTCAAGCGATGGCACTGAACGCAGCCTCCGGGAATCTGCTGCGGAATGCCTGGGGTCACAGTCGACGCGCTGGCCGGCTGCGCTTTGCCATGCGGAATGTCTCGAACGGATTCATCGGCAAAAAGTGTCCACCACAGACTCCAGGCGGCCAACATTTTATCGGCGTGGCCTGTCGGCATGGAACGCAGCGCCAGCGTCTGCCCGTCCAGGTACCAGCCGCCCCCCGCTAGATGACTCATGCCTGCCAGCGGCGCGGTTGATTGGACAGACGCCGCATGGGACCCGGCGCGATCCCATGCATCATCGACGAGCGAATCGTCACCGAGCAGCTCTGAGTCGAGCAAGTTCGAATCGATCAAGTTCGAATCGATCAAGTTCGAATCGAGCAAGTTCGAATCGGGCACTCTTGAGTTTGCGGAATGGGGCGCGAGTAAGTCGGAACTCGCCGAGGCCGATTCATCGAGCAGCAAACTTTCACCGGCGGTGCTCGCATCGCTTGTCAAAGAATCGCCCGCCGATTCGTCGGTCACCAGCAGACCGCTCGTCTGGCGCTCGACGACGATTCCTTGCCGCCGCCGGGGCTGCATTCGCAGTGGATCGCTCTGCACGAGCGAAAGTGGCGGCGGCTTCGTCGCTGCGGTCTGCGAAGATGCGGCTCTGTCGGCCACGGTTGCTTCGTCGCTGTCCTTAGCAGATGGTTGCGGAGCGCTGGCAAGCGGCTGACCCGCGCGATCGAACCAAGCGAGCTGCATCTGGCGAAACAAATCCGGCGGCAGACCCGCACACATCGCTTCCACCAGTGCAGTCTCTCCAGCGGTGAGCTCGCGCTGCGTGCGTGCTCGCGTCACTTGCAGCAAGCGCTCGCGCCATGCCGCTTGGCCATCGCGAGCGGTTTGGCGAATCAAACGTTCGGTCGCCAGAGCCAGCGCAGCGGTGACCTGCTCGCGCTGGTCGCCAATCGACGGAACATCAGCCAGCTCGCCGCTCGCCGGCAGATGGCCGAGCGCTTCGCGAGCCGTTTCGTCGGCTTCGAGCAACGCTCGCAGTACGGGGGATATTTTTCCTTCATATCCAAAGCGAGCTTCCGCGGGCCAATGCTCAAGCGATGCGTTCTTTGCAGCTGCTGATGCATCGATGCTCGGCAACTGCAGCACGGCCCAGCCGTCGGCGCTCGCGGCGCGAATCGGTTCCTGATGGCACTCGGCACAAGCAGCCTCAAAACTCAGGCTGCGAGCGATCGGCCCAGAGGTTCCCGGCCGACCGCGATCGAGATGACACTTGCCGCAATCGAAGTCGCGGTTCTTTTGCGGAAAGTGTTTATCGGCATGCAGCTGATGCGAGAAAGCCAGCGAGCGCGATCGCTGCGCCGGAAAATTCTTGAACTCGGGATGACCGCTGGTAAAGCTTTCAAACTTGCGACGATGACAGGCTTGGCAGCGATCGTCGGCCATCGCCTTCAACTCGAACCCGCGGCCATGATGCTCGACGTGGCAGTCGGCGCAGTTGGTTTGAATCGGCGCCGCATGGTGAGGATCGGGACCGGCGACGCTCGAGCTGCGGTTGCCAACGGTTTGCCACGCTGGCGATTGAGCATCGCGGGTCAGCGCCTCTAGCGCGCTCGGCGAAAGATCGTGCGGCGTGCGCTTGGCCGCTCCGGGCATGTGGGCCCGATGGCACTGCATGCACAGCGCATCCTGCCCTCCATCGCTCGAGCCAAAGAAACGGAGAGGCTCGTCGGATTCGTTTCCTGGGTTCGGGTGTGAGGCATACTGTCCAGAGAACTGGTTGCCGAGCATCGCTTCTACGCTCGCGCCGATGCGATCGCCGACATGGCTGTTGGGATGGCAGAGCCCGCATCGCTGCGACACGAGCGTATTGTCCAAAATCTGTGCATGTTTGCTCGAAAGCTCGCCGGGCACGAAGGTATTCTCGCGCGATGGCAGCGCCATGCACAGCAACAGCACGCCGCCGGTCAGGATGGCCAGGTTGAGGCATAGCGCTTGACGCCGCCAGCGGTAACTTCGCCGCGGAATGCACGGCGTCAGTTCGCTGCCACTTGCCGCTGCGCCGTCATTGTGCTCGCCCGCCGTCGCAAGCCCGCAGCGCCCTTTCGCCGTCGGGCCACACGCGCACCCTTTGCCAAGCTCGTCATATCCGCAGATCCAAGCGGCACTTGGATCGAGTCGCCGCGCACACACATCGCGGCGCTTCGGTGAGTTGGTCGAATCGCCTTCGCTCACGGCAAGACTCCCTGAAAGCGAAGCGCAAGAACGACATGTGCGGCGATCATCAGCAGCAGCGACCAAGTCAGCGCCACGTGGCTGGTCACGAGGAATCGCAAACGTCGCTGCAAGGCTTGATGAAAATCGCTGTCATCGCGAGCGACGACCAACTCGGCGAGCTGGCGGCGATACTCGCGGGCGTCCGGATCGAGATAGCGATCGAGGTCCTCGAGCTCGCGCAGCAACGCTCGCCGCTTCGATCCCGTCGGCAAGCAGCGATACAGCCAGCTGCGCCGCGAGTGAAAGTAGCCGAGCAGCCGCCGCTGATAATATTCGGCCAGCGTCGCCCCCGCCCCGGAGCTCGACGATTCCAGAGCAAGCTTGTGCGCCGACGCAGCCAAGGCGGCTTGGATCTCCGGTATGTCTTCCAAGCGATAATCGTTTTTGACCGCAGCCAACTTCTGAGGCACTCGGCGACTGTGCCAGATCAGCACCGCTCCGGAAAGTGAAATGAACAGGAACATCGCAGCCAGCACGCTTTCAAAATATCCGCGCACTGGCCAGCCGACGTGCCAAACGAAGACGACCAGCGCAAAGCCGCCGAGGTACGTATGCATCTGCAGCCAGCCGGCGACCGGTCCGAGCGTCGACCGAGCAAATCGCTTGCGGATGCCGAGCGCGTACAGACCGAGCGTGCTGGCCAGCAGCGTCCAGCCGCTCGCTGTGGCGGGATCGCCCAGCGAACGCCGCACCTGCTCAAGCGCCAACCACGTCACTCCCACCGCCAACAACGTTGCGGTCGCAGAGGCGATGCGGCGCATGCGCAGCAGCGCTAGCCGGCCTTGGACTGAAGCCATCGACTGATTCCCTTCAAGTCGCTCATGTCGATTCGGACCAGCGCGTCATGTGGACAAGCCGATTGGCAAGCCGGCCGGCCGCCGCTGGAGTGGCACAAGTCGCATTTCGAAGCCTGCAGAATCGGCAGTCCCGTTTGCCGATCGATCTGCTTCCGCCCTTTGGCATCGGTCGCTTCCAACATGCGAATGTTGTCGTAGGGACAACTCTCGGCGCATGTTTTACAGCCGATGCAAGTGCTCGTGTTGATCTGCACCAACCCACTTTCTTCGTGACGGTGAATCGCTCCGGTCGGACAGCCGATCATGCACACCGGATCTTCGCAGTGCATGCAGGCCTGCGCAAAGAGCCACGGCCCATACTGCGCCCCGCGACGCTCCAGCAGCGGCGTCCCGTCGTGGGTTGCTGCGCACGCTTTGACGCAATCGTCGCAGCGCGTGCAGCGCAGCGTATCGATCACCAGCGCATGCCGACCGTTCATCAATCGCTGATCGACCAGAAACTCGAGCAAGCCGGTATCGAGCTGTGTTTCCGATTGCTCCGGCGGAGCATCGAGCACCGGCTGACCGATGCGATAGCGCGGCGCGACGACGCGCGGCGGAAGATCAGTCAATGCGACATAGGGCAAGATGTGCCGGTTGACGATCGCCTTCGGGATGCACAGCGCATCGACATAACCGATCGCTCGCAGCGATTCTTGAAACGGAAGC
Organism: Aureliella sp.; assembly: GCA_051960375.1. Classification (GTDB taxonomy): domain Bacteria; phylum Planctomycetota; class Planctomycetia; order Pirellulales; family Pirellulaceae; genus Aureliella. Next base: position 13,101 of record JBQCEI010000405.1, read on the forward strand.
GCGTGCTGTTCGGATGGTTCGCGCCAGTTATGAGCCAGTTCGCGCAAACCGAAGATCTGTCCCTTGCCGAGATACGCCAGCGTACGATGCCCGGCACCTTGTCGGCGACTCAATCGCGCGAAGCCGCCGCGAATGATCCACAACCCCGCAGCGTACGTTCCCTCGGCAGCGATCAGCGGTTCGCGGGCGATGCGCTCGGCCGGCGGCTGCGCCGATTGCTCGCGATAGTCAACATACCATTCCAAGTCGCCGAACGATTCCAAGCGCGCGGCGGCGACGACCGCATCGAGGCTCGCTTCGGGCAAGTGCCGAAACAGCGGCGTTTCACGCAAGTGATCCTTCAACACTTCGCTGCGATACCGCTGGTCGAGCAGAGCGCGAAACTCGTGGCTTTGCTTGAGCAGCTTGAGTCCCTGCCACCGGATTTCCAAGAGCAGGCAGTCGGTTTCGGCGATCGCCGTGAACTCGCGCGGCGCACGCGTCACTGCAGCCAGTTCGCCAAACAGCTCCCCGGCTGCGGCGACCGTCGTGCCGTGCTGATCGAGCACGCCAGGAACGTCTTGCAGGAACAGTCGAGCCTCGGCGCCGTGGCCGCGGAGCTGCAACTTGGGCTCCTGAGCGGAAGATCGGTCGCCGCTGCGCTTTGCCGGCTGTTTGCGAAACCAGGCAAGCCAGTCGCTGCCGCGTGAACTGCGACCGCCAGTGCCACTCGGCAAGCTGCCTGCCGCGGCGGCCAGGGCGTCGGTGAGGAACATGCGGACGCGGCCATCGAGCACCAAGTAGGCGCTGCCGCCGTATTGTCCCTTTTGAAAAATCACGTCGCCGCTAGCTAGCGCATGCAGCCGCGAATCATTTTTGAGAATGTCGGCCAGCGAAGCATGGCTGGCAAACGCGGCGGGGTCCATCTGCTTGAAGGGAGGCTGAGTCAGCAGCCACGCCACCTGCTGGGCCGCCATCGTTCGGTCCAGCGGGTGGTCCCAGCGCTGTGGCCGTGCCACGGCAACCGATTGCTCGTTCAAGCTGTTCGCTGGCATGCAGGCCTCACGTGGCGGTTAGGGCTGGGCAAAGATTGCACTTTGCCGCATCTGTAACCATCGTCCGGGTTGTGCCTGGAGCGTTAATAAAATTGCCGGGAAACCCTCGTTCCCAGGCTCCGCCTGGGAACGCACTGTCTTGGAGGCTCCGCCTCCCCGAACCCGCGAGTAAGGCATGCGCAACCTCTGCCGCTTCGCCGGCTTGACAGCTTGCCGGCTTCAGCGAGGCAGAGCCTCGAAGACATTGCGTTCCCAGGCAGAGCCTGGGAACGAGTTTTAGCAAGTCCAGTTGGGTTGCTCGCCTTTGCGATGGGACTTAGAATCACCTCCTCATCTCTTATTGCTCTCTATTTCACCCTCGCCTGTCGACCAAGGATCCCGCTTATGATCTTGCGACGCGTCCATCGCGCGATTCTCGTAGCGATGGCTTTAATGACCGTTGTGGTAGGTTGCAAACCCAAGAGCGAATCGGGTGCAGCCGCGGGTTCCGCAAGCAGCGGTGGTGGCGGAACCAAGCGCATCGTGCTCCTGAACAATACCGATTCGCCCTTCTGGGATGCGGCCCGAGCCGGTATCGCCAAGGCGGCGGAAGATCTCAAGTTGGCCGACAAAGGCTTCACCGCCGGGATGGATGCCAACGACGGGACCGAGCAAGGTCAGCTTGAAAAGCTGCGGCAGTACAACACGCAGAGCGACATTGCGGCCGTGATCATCTCGCCGCTCTCGGCCACCAACGCAGCCATCGCCGATGAACTGAAGAACCTCAAGGAGAAGGGAGTCATCATCGGCTGCTTCGACAGCGACCTGGCGGAACAGTTTCAATCGTCCCGCGAATTCTACGTCGGCACCAACAACGTCCGCGGCGGCGAAGTGCTCGGGACGGCTGCCAAGAACTTACTGCCCGACGGCGGTTCGTACGTGCAGTTCGTCGGCACCGACAGCCAGCAAAATGCCATCCAGCGCATGGACGGCTTCACTTCGGCAGTCGGCGACAAGTTCGTGCAAAAGGATCGGCAGCTCGACAATGCCGACCGCAACCGAGCTCGCGACAACGTGCGCGACGTGATCGATCGCTTTCCCGATCTCAATCTGCTCGTAGGCATCTGGTCGTACAACGCTCCGGCGATCGTCGACGTTGTCAAAGAAAAGGAGGTCCGCGATCGCTTCAAGATCGTAACCTTCGACGCCGAACAGCTCGCCATTCAGCAGATGGGCGAGGGCATGATCGATTGCATGGTCGTGCAGAATCCGTTCGGCATGGGCTACGATTCGGTCCGCTATGCGTTTGCCAAAGCCACCGGTGACGACGCGACTGTCAAAGAGATGTTTCCCAACATGGGGCAGCCCGGCGGCGCGATTCGCGATACCGGTTTGAAAGTGGTCATTCCCGATAAAGGCTCGCCGCTGAAGGCGGAAATGTTTCAGAGCTTTGGTGAAGGCGTCGAATTTCTCAAGCTCGGCCAATTCCAAGAGTGGCTGAAGAAGTACAACCTGACAAGTTCATGAACTCAGACAAACCCCAATTCCTGCGCAAGTTGTGGTCATCGGTCGAGTTCAAACTCGTCGTGGCCTGGCTCATCGTGGTCGTGCTCACCGCTCTGCTCGATCAAGGCCACACGTACTGGAATAACCCCGGCAGCTCGGCTGAGCTGATCCTGCGCAACACGGTGCTGCTCGGCTTTTTCGCGCTGGGCAGCGCGGTGATCATCATCTCGGGAGGCATCGACCTGTCGAGCGGATCGGTGATCGCCATGAGCGCGACGATCTTCGGCGCGCTGCTGATGTATTGTGCGCCCGAGGGATTTCGCTCGGGGCACATTCCGACCAGCGCCGTCTTGATCGCGATCGCGGGGACGCTGCTGTGCGGGGTAGGCATCGGCACGCTGCACGCGTGGCTGATCACGTGTGTTGGCTTGCCGCCATTCATCGCTACGCTGGCTACGCTGGTCGGCCTGCGGAGTTTCAGCCGCGGCTTGACGCAGGCGGTAACCAACAACAAGACGCAGATCGACTTTACCGATCAAGCCCTGCGCGACCTGATGAAAGATGTGACCAACATCTCGATCGTGTTCGCGATCTTTGCAGTGGTCGTCTGGTTCGTCATGAGCCGAACCGTGCTCGGCCGCCATCTGCATGCGATGGGAGGCAACGAACAAGCGGCCAAGCTTAGCGGCATCCATACCGATCGTTTGAAATGGTTCGCGTATGTGCTCGGGGCGGTTTCGGCATCGATGGTCGGCATCATCTATTTTGCGGATACCGCCTCGGCCAAGCCCGACAATCTCGGACGTGGCTACGAACTCAACGCGATCGCCGCTGCGGTGATCGGCGGCTGCTCGCTGCAAGGCGGCGTCGGCACGATCCCTGGAACGATCCTGGGTTGCTTGTTCCTGCGAACGGTGATCGATTCGGTCAACAAGATCGTGGGCACCGGCGCCGACGTCTACGAAGGAATGATCGTGGGCATCGTGGTGGTGCTGGCGGTTACCTTCAGCCAGCGCGGACTGCAAGTGCAACGCATCTTCTTCGGCAACGCGCTGGGACGCACGGCGATCGTCGTGTTAGGCCTACTGGCCGGAACATGCTTCATGCTGTTCTTCCGCACCAAAGACTGGTACCAGCCCGCTTACTCGGTCCTATTCGGCGTAGGCGTCGTCGTGCTGTTGTCGGTCCGCAGTTACCTGGAATCGCGCTGGCAACGTGCGTAGAGCCGATGGCTTTAGGGCCAAAGGCCCGCGATTCCTTAGCCCAGCCCATCGGGCTGGGGTACGGCGAGTAAACCCAGCCCGATGGGCTGGGCTAAGGGATTACGGACCTTGGGTCCTCAAGCTGATTGATCCGACAGGTTGTTAGGGCATGTGATGATGGTGATGGACCCGATTATCTCAATTCGCGGGATCGCCAAGCAGTTCGCCGCGGTCCGCGCTCTCGATGGCGTCAGCTTCGATGTCGCGCGGGGCGAGCTGCATGCGGTCATGGGCGAAAACGGAGCGGGCAAAAGCACGCTCATGAAAATCCTCTCGGGAGTCATCACCGACTACGAAGGGGAACTGTGGGTCAATGGCAAGCTGGCGCATTTCGAAGGGACGCGCGACGCGGAAGAAGCTGGCATCAGTATCATCCATCAAGAGCTGAACATGGTGGAGCAGCTCTCGGTGGCGGCGAACATTTTTCTCGGCCGCGAATCGTCGAGCTGGCTGGGACTGAAGCAGCGCGACATGGATCGTCAGGCGGCCGAACTGCTCGCCCAGCTCGAATCGAACATCGCTCCGACGACGCTCGTCGGCACGTTGCGCGTCGGCGATCAGCAACTGGTTGAAATCGCCAAGGCGCTGTCGCTGAAGGCCGAGATCCTGATCATGGACGAGCCGACCAGCGCGCTTACCGAAGCCGAAGTGGCGAGGCTCTATCGCGTCATCGATCAGCTGCGATCGCGCGGCGTGACGATCCTTTACATCTCGCACAAGATGGACGAAGTCTTCCGCCTGGCCGACCGGATCACCGTGCTCCGCGACGGCCGCTTTGTGAAGACGGTCGATCGCGCAGCGACTACTCCGCGCGAGATCGCTCACTTGATGGTCGGCCGCGACATCGAGCCGGCGGTGCGGCATCGCACGAGCGAAGAATCACCGGTCGTGCTAGAAGTGCGACATCTCTCGCTGCCATGGCCGGGCCATTCGCACCGCTGGCGCTTGCGCGACATCAACTTGACGTTGCACAAAGGGGAAGTGCTGGGCATCGCCGGCTTGATGGGAGCTGGCCGAACCGAGCTGCTCGAGTGCTTGTTTGGCGCCAGCAGCGTCAAGCCGCAGGGCGACATCCTGATCGAAGGAGTCGAGCAGCAATTCATGCATCCGGCTGAAGCCATGCAGGCGGGCATCGCCATGGTGACCGAAGATCGCAAGCGACTAGGGCTGTTCAGCCATCAATCGGTGCGCGAAAACATCACCGTCTGTTCGCTCGCCGATGCGGCCAGCCTGGGCGTCATCAACAAATCGAACGAACGCCAAGCGGCGATCGGCCAGATCAAGACGCTGCAAATCAAAACCGCCGGTCCCGAAGCATCCATCACCAGCCTCAGCGGCGGCAACCAGCAGAAGTGCATCATCGGCCGCTGCATGCTCACGCGTCCCAAGATCTTGCTGCTGGACGATCCGACGCGCGGCGTCGACATCGGCGCCAAGACCGAACTCTATCGCTTGATGGAACAGCTCGCCGCCGAAGGAGTCGCGATCATCGTGACTTCGTCCGAGTTGCCCGAACTGTTGACGGTGAGCGATCGCATCCTGGTCTTGAGCGAAGGCGAACTGACCGGGCATTTTACTCGGGCTGAAGCGACCGAGCAGAACATCATGGAAGCGGCCACGCGGCAACATCTGGCTACTGCTTAGTTTTTAATGCAGAGACGCAGAGAAGGGACGCGGAGAGCGCGGAGTT
>JBQCEI010000406.1:0-11362 GCA_051960375.1 Aureliella sp.
GATCTCGAGCTGTCGGGGCAGGAAGTGCTCGAAGAAGTTGACCGGCCACTTCTCCAGCGCCTCGGGCAGCAGGGTGTGGTTGGTGTAGGCGAGCGTGTTGACGGTCAATTCCCAGGCGTCGTCCCAGGGCAGGTACGCCTGGTCGAGCAGGATGCGCATCAGCTCGGCGACGGCCAGCGAGGGGTGCGTGTCGTTGAGCTGGATGGCGACCTTGTCGGGCAGAGCCGACCACTTGTCGTTGCCGCGCCGGAAGCGGGCAATAATGTCGGCCAGCGAACAGCAGACGAGAAAATACTCTTGAACGAACCGCAGCGCCTGCCCCGCCACGGTCGAATCGCTCGGGTAGAGCACGCGGGTGACGGTCTCGGCCAAGAGGCGATTGACCATCGCTCCGACGAAGTCGCCTGAGCTGAATTCGCCGAAGTGAAAGAAGTCGGGCGTGGCCGCGGCCCAAAGCCGGAGCGTGTTCACCGTGCGACCGCCGTAACCGACGACGGGTCGGTCATAGGGTATTCCTTGGACATCGGTGATTGTCCCTTCGATCGCCCGAAGCGTGCCGCGCTCCAGGCGGAAAGCGCAGCCGACCTGAATCGTGACCGCTTCGCGCGGCCGAGCAACTTCCCAGGGGTCGGGCTGAGCCAGCCAATGATCGGGCTGTTCGACTTGATAACCGTTTTCGATCAACTGACGAAAGATTCCGTATTCGTAGCGGAGCCCGTAACCCATGGCCGGTATTTGCATCGTCGCTAGCGAATCGACAAAGCAAGCGGCCAGCCTGCCGAGTCCGCCATTGCCCAACCCGGCATCGGGTTCCGTCTCGATTACCTCGCTCCAATCTTGACGCGGGTCCGAGCGCAGGTCGTCGCGAACGATTCGCTCAGCTCGCAGATTGAGGATGTTATTCATCAAAGCACGCCCCATCAGGAATTCCATCGACAGGTAGTACACGCGCTTGGGATTCTCGCGATCGTAAGTATCGTTCGTCAGCAACCAGCGCTCGGTCAGCAAATCGCGCAGCGACCGGGCGACCGCCTCGAACCGCTCGCGCTGACCGGCCTGTTGAACGTACACGACATGATCGAAGAGCAGGTGCCGGTCGTAGTTGTCGCGCGTCTGCTGGTCGGTGAAGTTCAGCAGTCGTTCGTCGTGCTGTTGGACTTTCTTCGAAGGCGATACTGTGGTCATGACAGTCCTCTTTGCGGTTTGATCCACCCGGTTCGGAAGCTGCGTATTTCACCGCGGAGTCGCAGAGAGTGCGGAGGAAGTATCCACTCCGCTCTCTCGGGCAGGTACCAGCCGCACGGGCTCGGAATCGGGCAGGCCATCGCCGGCGAATGCAACGGTCAGTCCTCGTTCGAGAAAGCTGCGAACGATCCGCGTTTTATCGACGCCGAGGGTGGGCGAAGCGATCGACGCATCGGCGGGCATCCGCATCAAGAGCCCTTTGCCCGCGTCGAAGTGCCCCGGATTGGCATAGACTTGGACGTCGACTCCCGCTTCGTTAAGCAGCTGGCCAATGTACCAGTCGCATCCGGCCGACGCGACGACCACCCTCCATCCCGCCTGATTCAATCGCTGGATCGCTTCGGGCAACTTTCGATCGAGCTCCATTTGACGGATGACATCCTGGACATCCTTTTCGTCGGAAGGGATGGCGTCGGTTTGCGGAAGGAACCGGACGCTACCGCGTGCCGGCTGATGAAATCAACAGCCGGCTATGCGTTCGGGTTACCATCCCGTGCGATCATATCGCTCCGGTGCGGCGGACGTTATTGGACCTTAGGCCAATAGCGATCCTCCTTTGTGAAGTTCGACATGGAGCTGATGCGGGGCATCGACCAAGACCGTTACAAGGCCAACATCGTTGCCAAATTGCTCGAGGTTGCCCACGAGCTCGGAATCCGAACGGCCGTCAAAGGCATCGAAACGGTCCAATAGTGGCCATGAATGACCTTTGTCTGTTGAGACCTAGTTCGACTGCTCAGACCAGGACGAACTTTCCATCGCGCTTCCACTGACCGATTGACTGGCGGAAGTCGGCCGCTGCTTCGGCATCGCTAGCGTACGATGGAGCTTCAAGAAACGCGCTATAATGGGAAGCCAGCAAGAATGTCAACGGAATGTTGACCGTCGAAAAAGGGCCGAATTGTGATCGCGGCAGCTGGTGTGCATGGCTTCCAAAGGGTCGAGGCGATCATCGACGCAATAGCATCGTACCGGCCACGATCAAGAGGGAAGCGACCATGAGAATAGCGATCAGCGGGGCAGGCATCGCCGGAGCAACACTGGCGCACTGGCTCATGCGCAGCGGTCATGAGACGACGCTCATCGAGAAGGCACCGCACTTCCGCACCGGCGGCTACATGATCGACTTCTGGGGGACCGGCTACGACGTTGCCGAACGCATGCAGATTCTGCCCAGGATTCGGCAACTGGGCTACGCGGTCCAGGAAGTTCGGCTGGTCGATGAACGTGGCCGCAGGAGCGGAGGTTTCTTAGCCGATGTGTTTCGCCGTATGACTCATGAACGTTTCACGAGCCTGCCGCGCGGCGAGCTGGCAAGTGCGATTTTTGAAAGCGTCCGGGACGGAACGGAAACTCTTTTTGACAACAGCATTGCGGCAATCGAGCAGGATGATCGATCGGTGCAAGTCCGTTTCATGCAAGGAGCACCCCGCGAGTTCGATCTGCTGATCGGAGCCGATGGCTTGCACTCGAACGTTCGCGAGCTCGTGTTCGGAGGCGATGGCCGATTCGAAAGGCAGCTCGGCTACTGCATCGCCGCTTTCGAGATCGAAGGCTATCGTCCGCGCGATGAAGGGACGTATGTCGCCTATGCAGTCCCTGGTCGCCAAGTAGCCCGCTTCTCTTTGCGCGACGACCTGACGATGTTTCTCTTCATAGCCGCCCTGGAGCATCCGCTGGGGTCCGAACCTCGCGACGGAGCGGAACGGAAAGCGTGGCTCGAGCGAGCGTTTGGCGACTGCGGCTGGGAATGTCCGCAAATTCTCGAGGCCATGTCCCGAAAGGAAGACGTCTACTTCGACCGCGTCAGTCAGATTCGGATCGACGCCTGGTCGCGAGGACGCACCGCCCTGGTTGGAGACGCAGCCGCATGCGTATCACTCTTGGCTGGCGAAGGAGCCGGACTGGCGATGACCGAAGCCTACGTGTTGGCCGGGGAGTTGCAACGCTGGCCAGACGACTATCGCAAGGCTTTTCGCAGTTACGAAGAGAAGCTGCGGCCGTTCGTTGAGGGCAAGCAAGAATCGGCACGGAAATTCGCCTCGGCATTTGTCCCTCGAACGCATTTGGGGATCTGGTTTCGCAACTGGGTTACGCGACTGATGTTTATTCCCGCAGTCGCCGACTATTTTGTCGGACGCGACTTGCGAGACGATTTTGAGCTACCCAGTTATGAGATGTAGAGTGTGCCTCGGACGCTGCTGGGGGACTCCGCACATTGCCGGTGGGCACGGTCTGCGTTGACTGGTAGCAACATCGCGCAATTGATCAAGCCCGCGGTGAAAGGCGGCTGAAGGTGTCACTTGACGGCCGCGTTTGCACGTGTGGTAGCCGGCTCATTGCGGCACTTGGAGTCCAAGCGGCCGGAGGCCTCGCACCGCCAGAACGCTGTGGCGGGTTCTGCACAGCAAGGGCCCGCTGTGCCACAGTTAGGCCAAACAGCCTTTTACGCTGCCCGGGATGGTATCACGGGCTGCGCAAAAGTTTGCCAAGCGAACCGTAGCACATCAGGCCTCTGATGTGCTACACCTGCCACAGCGGCCCACTGTGCCCGTCTTGCTCTTCTTTTCTTTGAGCTGCTGCGCAGCCAGAGAAGAGGATCTAGGTGCGGGCTGGCCGGCTTGCCCGGTTCTGCACAGCAAGGGCCTGCCGTGCCACGGTTTGGCTTGCGACCCTGCTCGGGCTGCTTAAGCTAGCCGCGGTGGCGGCGTCCTCGATAGCCTTGCACGAACCCAAGGTAACTTTGAGTTGCCTACGGGCTACGTGCTGCTACTCGGGGTCAAGCGTTTTTTCGATCTTCTCTTCCGGCACCACAGAAAGAGTCCAGTCGCGTAGAGCAAAGCCGGAGAAAAGCCAGACAGAAGGACTACAAGCCTGCCGACCAGTCCGAACGCTTCTCCATTGTGAAATGGAAACTGAGCTGCAAAGAAGGCGTCTGCGACAGTGCTTTGGTTGGGGTTGACAACCGCGGTGACCGCACCGCTATATCGGTCAATATAGACCTGTGTCCGTCCGTACGAACGCTGAACCTCATTGGGCTGACGCAGCGCGACTTCAAACACTCCGTCAACATCGGTTGGAGGATGCAAGTGATCCCAGCGTGCGTGCGGAAACAGTTTCTCTGCAATTGCGATGGCTTGGTCAGCCGAAATTGCGTCACTGGTCGTGCGTACGATGGATTGCGTTTCAGGCGGCCTGTCTGAAATCGGCAAAGCAATTCCCACTGTGCTGCGAAACCAATCCGGAAACTCCATGTAGACGCCCGTGAAGGCGACAATTCCCAAAACCGAACAACTGACGATGCCAATCGTTTTGTGGACGTCAAAGACAAACAAGTGGCCACGACGAATGGCCAAGGCCGCGCGGAAACTGTGTAGCCACAGCGGCCACCACAGGTAAACCCCGGAGGCGATCGACAAAATGAACACGATTCCGATGACGCCTACGAGTACAGCCCCCGGCCTTCCAGCGAGCAGCGTGTAGTGAAGGCGGTAGATCCAGGACATTAAGTCGTGGCCCCAAACGCGCTGGCCGGTGATGCGGAGGGTGTAGGGATCTACGTAAACGGCAGTAAACACAGTCTCGCGTTCGCTGCCGCTGGAAAACCAGACCGTCCAGACGCCATTTTCCACACGCGGCTTAGAAACAGACACAGCCTGGCCAGAATATGACTGCTCAGCAGCACCAATTACCTTTTCCAGGGGTGCTCGCTGGCCGCTTCCACGCGTCAAAAGCAATTCCGGGTTAAGGCACTCGTCGATTGCGTGATCGAACACTAGCAAGCTGCCGGTCAACCCGAGGACCACAAACACTAAACCCACGGTCAGCCCAAGCCAACGGTGAACCAGCAGCCAGTATCTGCGCAGACGAATCGCCATCGCTTGTATTCTGAAAAAAATGGAAAGGGATCTCGGTCGTTCCGAGGGAACAAGAAGACCGAGGCTTACTTGTTATGCGTTCCAGGCATAGGAGGCGCTCGCCGATGCGACCTCCCGTGTTGCTGGGAATTCACCTTTGCTCCTTGGATCTCGATAGGAGGCAGTTCGTTTTCGCCTTGCTCGATCGCGACCTCCCACTGAGACCGCTCAGCATTTGCGTAAGCGCCTCCGAGTCGGTCAACCATTGCAGCAGACATATCGGTCACATCGACTGGCCATCTAACAGTAACCGCATACTCGCCTTGAGGAGCGCCGTCTCCATGTTTGTAGGTAGAAAGCGTAAACGACCCGTCTGCTTGAGCGATGCCCCACGGATTGGAGCCGCGTTGGTCGATTTTTTGCCCCCGCGGATGCAGCGTCACATCAGCGCCCTCTGCTGCTTGACCGTTTACGGTGATCCGCCCCGATGCGGGATAAGTCCTTGCGTGCCAATCATCCGCGCCGCAGCCGGCAAACGTCATAAGGATAACCGGCACAATGAATCGACTGGCAACGATTCGTGGAATGCGGCATTTTCGACCGGCGGGCTTGGTTGCATGGCCTGTCATCAGAACTCTCCTACGACTTCACCGCCGTTAATGGAAGTCAAGCCATTGATCGCTTCGATGTCGAGGCTATCGCTCAAGAAACGTACCGAGCCGTCGCCTAAGCTGATTTGAATGCCGCCAGTGTGGAAAGAGTAAGGCGCATTCCAGTTGTGCGTGTTGATAATCTCGTTACCCACAAACCAATTGACGGCGGGCTCTCCGCCGCTTGGATCAAGCGTGAAGGCTGCGGTGTAGAACCAGTTTGCATTGAAGTTCCCAGTCCAGGCTCGGTAAGCGCCGTTCCACCAAGCTGGGGCTGCGGTTTGCTGGCGATATACGTAGGACTGAGTGCGTCCGGCCGACTCGTAAACCATGATGGTATTGGACAAGCCATCGATCACGTCTCGAAACTTGCGAAATTTGTTGATCTCAAACATGGCATGTTCACTGCCCTGATGAGTAGCCCAATCTGATGCGCTGCGGATATAGGTGTAATCGGAAACCTGATAGCCAGCTGGCCCAATTTCGCCCGCCCCGGGAGAGGACGGACATGCATATACCTTAGGCATGAGCTTCAAAAGGCTGGCGTTGTTGGGATGGTCCCAGGACACGCGGTAGTCGTATTGGTTGGCCAGGCTGCCCTGCTCAAGAAACGGAAGGATGGCAACGTTGGCGTGTGCTGCTCTGACTTTGACCGGCCCGGAATAGAGTCCGGTCCAATCGGCCCAAGCCGGAGGCAGGCCGTTGTACGCATCGTGGTAGCCATGCAGTGCTAGCCCGATCTGCTTGAGATTGTTCTGGCACGACATTCGTCGGGCGGCCTCACGCGCGGACTGAACCGCGGGCAGAAGCAGGCCGACCAAGATACCGATGATGGCGATCACTACTAACAGCTCGACCAGTGTGAATGCGCGTCTCTTCTGAACCGTGGGCATATGTCCCATTTCTGCTCTCGCTTTAACACGATACACGTCTCGACTCAGCTAGATACTGAGACTCAGTCTCAAGAGTATTTCGGTTTGAGCCGAGTTTTGTCAAGTAGAGTAGCGAAAATCGATGCAGCCAGCGCCAGAAGGCTGTCGGTTAGCCCGTGCCAAGCGAACCGTAGCACATCAGGCCTGTGATGTGCAGCACCTGCCACAGCGGCCCACTGTGCCCGTCTTCCTCTTCCTCTCTTTGAGCTGCTGCGCAGCGAGAAGAGGATGTGGGTGCGGGCTGGCCGGCTTGGCGGGTTCTGCACAGCAAGGGCCTGCTGTGCTACGTTCGGCTGGTGAACCTGCTCGCGCTGCTTGACCTGTCCGCGGTAGCGGCGTGCTCGATAGCAGTACACGAACTAAAGGTACCCGTGCGATCAGGTAGCCGCTTCGCGGCCACAGCGGCGTCGAGGGCATTCGCACCTGGGGTTGGCACCCCAGGCTATCGCAGGACGCCGCTAGGGCGGCTGGCAAAACTGGGGCTGGCCGACCAGTGGCGGCGGTGAGAAGGGACTTGCGGTAGAGAGCCGCTGGAAAAGGTTCACCGGAAAGATGCCCGGTCTGAACTTTTCACAAGCGTGCTCAGGACCGGCGGTCCGAAAGCTCGTTTCAGCAACGAATCGCTTGAAGAGAATCGAGTGGTCGGGGCCGGGATCGAACCGGCGACACATGGATTTTCAAGCGACTCGTTCGGAACGTAGAAATCGCTGTTTTCCCTGGTGTTTTAGCGGATTGGCCTCGCTAAAGCACTTGCACATCCTAGCGATTCCACGCACAAATTGCAAGGGTTTTCTGTACCTACAGAGTTTAAGTCTGTAGTGGTCCCGCGGGCCCGTTTGATAGGAAGGGTTGGTCGACAACCCAGAAAGCCTTTGCACCAAGTGAGCGGCGGTGGCTTGGAGGGACGAGCAGAGTTGGATCGTTGGATCCGCTCAGCGGTGGACACTCTTTCCGTGCCTGCCTTGACTATGACAGCCTGGGAAGGCTGAAGACATCTACCGATCCGCTGGGCAATGTAACCCAGTACGAGTACGACTCTCGCGACCGGCGGGCGAAGGTGACTGCACCAGACCCCGACGGCTCTGGCCCGCTCGCTGCCCCGGAAACCTCGTTTCAATATGATGACGCCGGACAGCTCACTCTTTTGACTGACTCCCTCAGCCGAGCCACCAGCTACTCGTACGATGCGCTCGGAACGCTTTCGACGTTGACTCTACCCGATCCTGATGGGAGCGGCTCGCAGGCAGCACCCCAGTACTCATATACCTACGACAAGGCAGGCAGAAAGCTTTCAGCAACCGATCCTCGCAGCAAGACGACAAGCTACGCCTACGATGCGCTCGGACGAACCACTAGCCTGACGGCTTCGGATCCCGATGGAACCGGATCGCTTATCGCTCCCGTAACGACTTACGACTACGATCTGGCCGGCCAACTGACTAGCGTCACCGATCCTTTGTCGCACGTCACTACGTACGAGTACGACGATCTCGGACGTCTAGTCAAGAAAACAGCCCCGGACCCGGACGGGGCCGGTGCAGGCACGAGTCCATTTACGGCCTATGAGTATGACGCAGCGGGCAATCTCACTGCCGAGGAAGACGCGCTATCACAGCGCACAACGCATGCTTACAACGCACTCAATTGGCGCATCAGCACGACCGACGCTAATAGTAGCACCACGACCTTTACTTATGACGATTCTGGCAACACGCTGTCACTGACCGATCCCAATGGCAACGTGACCAGTTGGATATACGATGGGCTCGATCGCGTAACCCAAGAAACGAACCAACTGCTCGATAGTCGTTACTTCAGCTACGATGCCGCAGGAAATCTCATTCAGCGAACCGACCGTAATGGCCGCGTAACGGCATACGACTATGACAATCTGAACCGCAAAACCGCAGAGCGCTGGCTCGATTCCGGGGGCTTAACCACTCGCACGTTGTCCTACAGTTACGATGCGGCTAGCCAGCTAAGTTCTGCGAGTGATTCGGCGGCAAGCTATGACTACACCTACGATAATCTCGGCCGAGCAACGCAGGTCTCCGCGGACCTGGCGTCGCTGACTGGAACAGTCGCGTTCGCACACAGCTTCGATGCCGCGGGCAACCGTACTCGCTTGGCCGCAACGATTGGTTCAAGTGCCGACTTCATAACCGATTACAGCTACGATGCGCTCAATCGCATGGACGGCACCGAACAATATGCCGCGACGGGCGGGAACGCAGTCGCCGCCAAGCGGATCGATTTAGCCTATAACGCCGCTACTCGATCAATCGGTACGCCGATCTGGCCGGAACAGAATTAGTCGCCAGTAGTGCCTACGGTTACGACGATACAGGGCGGCTCACTGGGCTGACACACTCGCAAGGGACGACCACGCTGGCTGATTACGGCTGGATTTATGATGCCGGCAAGCGCCTGACGCAGTTCGATTCGCTGACCGACGGCTCGGTTTCTTACTCATATGATGCTTCGTTACAGCTGGCCAGTGCTGACTACGACTATCAGACCGATGAGACGTACTCGTACGATGACAACGGCAACCGCACCAATACCGGCTACAACATCGACAATAACAATTTGGCGCTTTCCGACGGCACGTATAACTACCAGTACGATACCGAAGGCAACCGGACGAAGAAGACGGAAATCGCCACAGGAGCCTGGACCGAGTACACGTGGGACTACCGCAACCGCCTGGTGCAAGTCGTCCACAAGAATTCGAGCGGGACGGTCTCGCAGACCCTCGACTACACCTATGATGTCTTCGATCGCCGCATCGGCAGATCGGACAGTCCACAGGTTGGTCCGGCGTTGACCACGCAGTACATCTACGATGGCGACCATATCGCCCTACAGTTCGACTCTGGGCAGCTCTCGCATCGGTATCTCTACGGGCCGGTCGTCGATCACATACTGGCTGACGAGCAGGTGAGCTCCGCCAGCACGCCGGGCGATGTGCTGTGGCCGCTAACGGACAACCTCGGATCAGTGCGCGATGTAGCTGAGTATGATGCTAGCACTAACGCGACATCAGTTGTCAATCACATCGCATACGACGCGTTTGGCAACGTCACGAGTGAAACAAACGCCGCCGTGGACTTGCTGTTTGGCTATACGGGCCGCGAGTGGGACGCTGAAGCGGACTTGCAGTACAACCGAGCTCGCTGGTACGATCCACGGGTTGGTCAGTGGCTATCGGAAGACCCGATTTCCTTTGCGGCTGGAGACGTCAATCTAAGGAGATACGTCGGAAACAGCTCAGTTGCGCTAATCGATCCAACCGGATTGGTAGACGATGGTGAGGGGAGTGGCGATGACGGTTTTCTTGATGGCATCTACCCGAAGCCTAGACCCTTCAACCCATTTATCGATGCCTCTTGGAATAACGTTCCATCTGCTATTTTGCCTCCCACGGCCCCCGACGCTGGCACACAGCCTGTATACCCATGGGATGCGGTGCCTTCTCCGATGAATCAACCACCGGCCGGAACGCAACAAATAGACATTCCTTTAAGTAGCCCCGCGCCCTATATTCCCCCGCCGGATCCTTTTGATTTGTTACTGCCTTCATCAGGCGACATACCGCTGATTTATAACGGAGTGCCGGTTCAAAGTCCACCACCGGCACCGACCGGCCCAGGATCGCCGCTGATTACGCCTCTACCGGAGGAGCTGAGTCTACAAGGAATCGGACA
This sequence comes from Aureliella sp., assembly GCA_051960375.1. Taxonomy (GTDB): domain Bacteria; phylum Planctomycetota; class Planctomycetia; order Pirellulales; family Pirellulaceae; genus Aureliella. Next base: position 10,392 of record JBQCEI010000406.1, read on the forward strand.
GGACCTGCTCGATATATACATCGTAGATCCCATTAGGGACCAATTTATTGATCCCCTTAAGGACGATATTCTCGAAGGCATGCAGGACATTTGGAATGACCACTTCGGCGGCTTGCTCCCGCTGGGTGATCCAGGCCGTCCGGATGAACCTGAACTGCCGCAATACCATGGACTCGGCAGGCCGCCGGGTAGCGGTGGTGGGAAGCTGGATTTTAAGTGCAATATCAATGCGGGCGGCTTCGACTGGAATAACATACAACAAGGTAATTTTGTGCCTAATACATTTGGATTTGGGGGGTCTCTAGATTGGCGACACTAGTCAGGAAAAACTTATGACTCGGATAGCGTGTTTCTTATTGCTGTTTTGCGCAGCGAGGGCCGACGTGTCTGCAAGTGATTCTTTTGTTGGCGTTTTGCAATTGAGCCCGATCTCAGCCGCGGATGAATGGCTTGCACATGGAACTGTTTCAGCCATTGAAGCCTGGACGGACTCCCAGCTTGCGATTGCACAAACGCGCAATGTAAAATCTGACCTACTTGCTACCAAAGCATATTGCCGCTGGGTGTCTGATGACAGGGCCGCAGCTAAATCGTTCGTCGCAAAAGCAGTCGCCGCATCAAGTGACAACCCTAGGTCGCAACTTTTCGCAGCTTGGATCCTTTCGAACGAATCCCTAGCAAGCCTCACTGATGTGATTCGTGATGATAGTAAATGGTGTGAACATGCGCGACTTATACAGGCGTCTGGCTTAGTTGATGCAGGCAAATATGCGGAAGCTAAGATACTTGTTGGTAAGGTCAATGGAACTTTGCCCTATGCTCTTCTGCTCAAAGCCTATTTCGCCGCTCAGGGAGGGAAAGCTGGCGATCAATTGAGCTACGCGGATGAATATCTCCGAATGAGAAAACTCGGAACGCTCTCGCAGAGGTACGTGCCGTATTACCTCAAGTCGAACGCATTGATCGAACTG
>JBQCEI010000407.1:0-2657 GCA_051960375.1 Aureliella sp.
ATTCGCTGTCTGGCGATCGCCTTGCAGCGCCGCACTCAGCTGCTCGGACCGCTCGGCCGCTACTCGCCCGTTTCGGCGCCGGCAGTTCAGCTCTTTGCCAAGCCGCCGCAGAGCAGCATGCCGTGGGTACAAGCTTCTTGGCGCGTTCTGCACGGGCTGGCTTTGCAAACGACGGGCGAGGAGACGCAGTCCAAGACGCTGCTCAATGCAGGGGCGAGCATCGAGAACAAGAGCGATTACTTTTTGACGCCTCTGGTCCTCCTGGCGCTGGCTCATGTCGATGCTCAAGAAGGCAATGCCGTTAGCGCGCTGAATCGATTGACGGATGCTTCGGTGCGAGCGGCGCAGCTCGAACAGGCCGATGTGCTGGCCGACTGCTTGATGTTGATCGGCGAGCTGGCGTCGGCCGGTCGGCGCGGCGATTTGCTGCCGACGCTTCAAGCTGCGGTTGCGTGGGCTCAAAACTCTTCGGCGCTCGCGTTCTTATCGGGCAGCGCTGCGGCCAGCGAGCTGGCGGCGGTGACCGGCAACATGCAAGCGCACGAGGCATGCGTCAAGCAAATGCTGACCCTGCTCGGTGGCAAGGACATCGTCTTGCCGCGCATTCAAGCCCAGCTCGGTTATGCGATGGCACGGGCCGCCGCCGGCAAAAATCAACTGGGGCTCGCCGCGCAGCAGCTGGAAACTTCGCTGAGCATGCTTCGCGGCGGCAAAGCGACCGGAGCGGCCACGCCCCGCGTCTTCCAAACGCAGATGACGCTGTCGCTCGTTAATGGCGGCGCATTGCCGCCGGAGGATGGCGATCAAGTCTTGACGTCTTTACTGCGCGAACCGCCGAGCGATCAGTGGACGCTGTGGCCGCTGCAGTGCATGGTCAGCATCTCGACGCCGCAGCTTCCGGCGTACGAGAAGTGGGTCGAACTAGCTGTGCAGCGTGGCAGCGATGCCGAAGTGATTGAGAGAATGGATCGCACGCAGCGGCAGCGCTTTTACGAGTCGTTGCCGCTGGGCGGGCGGATGCTGGCGGCGCGCCAGGCTTTGAAGGCTGACCCTAAGCAGTGGCCGCCCGAAGTCGCCGAGTGTCTGGAACCGGTGTTCAAACTGTATCCGGCCGCAGCCTCGCTGCCCGGGGCCATTGGGCAGATCATCGCCAGCCTGAACAAGGAACCGCTGGCGCTCGAGGACCGTTCGATCAGTCCCGAGACGAAGAAGAAGTTTACCGAGCTCGGGACGCTGGCTGAGAACGAAGAGAATCTGCTCATGGCCATCGCGCTGCAGCGCGGCGTCATTCCACGCAATTGGCCTGAACCGATCAATCTGAATCAGATTCACCAGACGCTCGCGGGGGGCGATGTCGTCCTGAGTTTTGTGCACACGCCGACGGCGATCTACGGCGCTGCGGTCACCAAACAAACGCAGCACGTGTGGACCGTTGCGGAAAGCTCGAAGTTCGACGTCAAAGTTAGTTTGTTGCTGACTCAGCTCGGGCTCAGCGGCGCTCCGAATCTCGATACCAGTGGGCGGAACGTCGCCTGGCGGGCCACGGCGGGCGAGCTGGCTAGCGCGCTGCTGCCGGCCGAGGCGCGGCAGATCATCTCGGGCGGTCAGCGGCTGATCGTCATCCCGAGCGGCAACCTGTGGTACTTGCCGTTCGAAGTCTTGCCCGCCAGCGAGAGCGACTTGAGCACGCCGCTGCTGGCTCGCCACCGCGTGTGCTATTTGCCGACGCTCGGCCACCTGCATCAAATCGACGGCCCGCCCCCTGCGGTCACCAACGCGGTGGGACTCTACGGCAACTTTTTCGCAGCCGACCGCGTCGTCAACCAGACGCTGGCCGCGGAAGTTGCCCAGGGCCAGCGGCAGTCGGTGCGGATCGACGTGACGCAGAAGCACGGGCTGACTTCGCCGAGTTGGCTGCGGCTGAGAGCCGATCAAATCTGGGTAGCATGTGAATTGCCCGTGCCGAAGAATCCGTGGGAGCTGCGGATCTTGCCGATCGAGCCCAGCGGCGAGAACGCCTTGGCCAACTGGATGCAGGCGCCGATGCGTTCGCCATCGCGGCTGTTCTTGCCGGGGCTGCAAACGAGTGCGGCCCGCGTCCAGCTCAACGGCGGGGACGAATTGTTCGTGCCGGCTTGCACGCTGATGGCCTCGGGCGTTCAGTCGCTGTGGGTTTCTCGCTGGAAGGTCGGCGGACGGAGCGCACAGATCGCCCTGTCGCGGCTGATGGACGAGCTGGCTTATGAATCGCCATCGTCAGCCTGGCAGCGGACGGCGATCGGGCTGTGGGCCGAAAAGCTAGCCACGGCCGACGAGCCGCTGCTGCCCGGCGCCAAGGCTCTGCCGACGACGATCGACGGCAGCCATCCGCTGCTGTGGAGCGGCTACATGATGATCGGCGATCACCGCCCGCCGCAGTAAGGAGAAACTCCTTGGTGTCTTAGTGTCTTGGTGGTTCATCCGGCGTTGCCCTCTGGCCTGGAAGACGGGCTCCTTGAAACGGGCCGGCGTTGAACCTAGGATAAGGGCTCAACGTAAAGTGGATTGATCCATTTTGAACATCTGTTGGCAGAGCGAAATCTACAGGGGAGAAACCTAGCGATGCGAAGGTTTGCGATCGGTACCATGTTGGTCTTGGGATTGGCGGCTGCGGGTTG
>JBQCEI010000408.1:0-4881 GCA_051960375.1 Aureliella sp.
ATCACGCCGCCATATTTGAGCGTGACCGCGTAGTCGAGATCCCCCGCGGCCGTTTTCACAAGCGGAATGCGCAGCCGCTCGCCGGCACCGGTTTGACCCACACTGGTTTGACTCGGAGGGGCTTGGCTCGCAGGGGCTCGACCCGCCGCTGCGCTGGTCGTCAGCGAGGCCATCGGCTTGACCGGCTCGCCGGCAACCATCACCGTCCAGAGTTTTGCGCCCTCGGGCAGTTCGATTTCCAGATACTGTTCCGTGCGGTTTTCCACACGATATTCTTGCACCGCGCGGTACGCTCCGTTTTCGTCGACGACCATCAGCGTCTGCGCGATACCGATGCGAGCGCCGACCGTTTCGACCGCCGCTCGCGAGCGCGTGCGGAAGCTCAGTCGCGGTGCTTCGTCGCTTTGGCGCACGACGAACGCCTCGGTGGCTTTGCCTCCCAGCAGCTCGTTCAAAAATCGCCACTGGGCTTGCGAGCGCTGAAGCGGTTCCACCCCGGATCGTTCGCCGACGAGCAGTTCATCGCGGCCCGAGTTTTCAAGCGTGATGAAGCGGTGCTCGGTGGTGCCGGTCTCGATGGTGGGAATCGGCACGGCCTGTTCGCCGCTGCCGGGCAAGCGATCGTGTTCCAGGATCAGCGAATACTGTCCCATCACATCTTCCTGAAGCTCGACCACCAGGCGCCACGGCGAATCGGTTTCCGTACCCACCTGCGACCAGTTCTGTTGGCGTATCAGCCGGCCGCGCACTCGGGCTCGCGACAGCGAAGCGGGCACGACGATGGAAACTTGCCGGATGCCTGCCGAGCGAATCGTCAGTTCGATGTAGATCGTCTCTTCGATAGCGCGGTCGGTCACTTTGACGTTCGTCACCGAGAAAGCGGTCACCTGCGGCGCCCGCCGCGTGATCCGCAACTGGCCGCTGTAGTCGCTGGCGGTGTGATGGATGAGCAAGCGAGCCAAGGAACGCTGATCGGCGGCGAGCCAGCTTTCCGCACTGCCCAACAGCCCCGTTTCGCAGCCCTGAAGCTGTTCGGCGCGGACGTCGAAGGCTGGATCGCTTGCGACCACGATGTCGCCGGACTGCTCGGCTACGTCTTCGACAGCGATGCGCGTAAGAGGAACGACGTCGCCATCGTCCGCTGCGGTGAGCGACTGCTCCAGTTTGCCTTGCAGCACAATCGGCACTTCGCCCGCGACGCCGCGCGCGAAGTAAATGTCGAGCCATTGCTGTCCCGCCTCGGCCGGCTCGACGTTCCAGTCGTAGCCTACCGCAAGCTGCGGCGGATCGAGTCGCCAATTGGCTGGCACCGAGATGCGCACATGATGCACCGCTCGCTCGGCAATGTGGAGAATCAATCGCGATTCGAGCGTCGATTCGAGCTGAGACAGTTTTAAGAGCGTCTGCGCCGTGACTCGCACTTGCGACGTGCTCGGCTCGGCGGTCAGTTCGAGCGTGTAAGGAACCTGTGAAAAGCGGAACGCTTGATAGGGACGCAGCGGCAACGGGCTCGTGTCGACCGGTTCGGTCAGCCACGCGCTGTCGTCCGGCGTGTCGATGCGGCTGAGGCCCGTTGATCGGTTGGTGCGCAGCTCCAGCAAGCTGCTGCGGCGCACGGCCAGCTGTCCTTGTTGGAGCATCGCGTCGGGAACGCGCACGACCGGCACCGCGATGGTGGCCGGCTCGTCGGGCTCGGCCGTATACGCTCGCATCATGAACAGCGTGAGCGTCTCTCGCTCAGCCACGGTGGCGAGCAAATCGACCGTCAGCTGCTGGCCGCCGTCGACCGGTTCGATGTTCCAGCCGCGGATGTTGTTGCCGACAACCTTTTCGATGGTGTACTCGCTCGGGACCAGCAGCGTAAACGATTCGCGGCGACTGCGGCGAAAATCAAACGTACCATGCCAAGCGAACTTCAATCCGTCTTCTTGCACATCGAACACCGCTTTGGCATCGACCGACAGCCCTTGATCGATGGCCGCTTCGGCGATTTTGGCTCGCCATTGCAACTGCATGCGGCCGCTCACCGGCAGAGCCGTATCGATCGTCTCGCGCGGCTTTTCGGTTTCGACCGAAGTGCGATCGGGGAAGTTATGAAAGCGAACTTCGGTCTTGGCCTCTGGTACCGTGAGCGCGAGTCCGGTCGCAGGAGCGGCGGGCACGCGACCATCGATGACCCGCCAGCCGCCGCGTTTTTCGATCTTCAAGCGGACTTCGATCGCCAGCTCTTTGCGACCTTTGCCTTCCAGGTGCAACATGAACAACGTCTCGGCCGGCTGCGGGGCCGCGGCAGGCACCGGTTGCTGTGCAGCTTGCTGGGGAGCAGCTGCGCCGGGCGCTTGAGCTGCCGCTTGCGGCTGAACCACTTGCAGGCGAGCCGGCTGGCCATCGACTGTCGCGCTTTCGAGCACCCCGCCGCCAATCGCCAGCGGCACGCTCACGTCGCCGTCGGCGAATACGTGAAGAGTGAGCGAGCCGACCAGGCGAAGAGAACTATCGCCCTCGAGCACCGCGCGGTACTGCGCGTTCGACCATGCATAAGCGGTCACGGGCGGCTGGGGTGCAAGTTGCCGTTCGGGATGAGCGGCGTTCCACAGCTCGACATAGCGGTCATACGGGACGAGCAGCTTTTCGGCGCGAGCCAGTCCATCGAGCGCGGCCGGATCGTAAGGAACGACGATCGCATCGCGCGGGATCGCGACTTGGCCCGGAGCGCGCAGCGCTTGAACGAGCGACTCAAGTTCGGCGAGATTGCTTACCGTCACCGGCCCCGCCATGGGCTGCGATGCCGCCTCTTGAGCACGAAGCACCTGGGCATGGCTCGACCACGCGCAAAGGAACAACACGACGCCACCGGCCGAGACAGCCTGCGCTGCACCGACGCTGCGTCGCTTTCTGATGTGACTCATGCGCACGACGATGGCTGTAGCAAGGGAGCGAAAGATCGCGACGACTAGGATCGCCAAGGCGGCTGCGATGACTGATTCAACAACCGGCTCAAGTTCCGTTTGCCAACCGGTCAGCGGGGGCAAGAGCAGGGCGATGCCGGTTACCAAGCCGGCATAGCGCAGCTGCGATGTCATCTTGTTGGCCACGCGCCACAGGCCGAGAACGAACACGATCAGGCCGCACGCCAGCCCCAACCATTGCCAGCGCCGCTGATCGACCAGCGTGGCTCGCAAGATCGGGTCGACTCCCAAGCTGGTAAAGGAGATGTGCTGGCCGAACTTGGCCGAAGCCAGATCGATGGCCAGCGAGCGCATGCCGGCAAGCGCCCAAGTCGATTTCGCTCGGCTCTCCGCAGCGCCGAGCTGGCCGACTCGTCCGGCCTGCTGGGCGCTCGGCGGCGGCTGGCGAAAAGCGGGCTGATTCGCAACCGGTTGATCAGCGGCTGGCTGGTTGACTGGCGGCGCCGCGGCCATCGCGCCGAACTGATCGAACATCGGAGTGCCGGCAGCTGGCGCGGCTTGATCGCTCTTGGCATCGAAGGGAGCAGCGCCCGGGCTCGGCGCAGTTTGCAAACCTTCAAAGGTCGCTTCGCTGCCGGCTTGCGGCTGTGGGAAGTAGGTCGTCGATTTGTACCGTTGGGCGGCTGTGATTCGGCGTCCGCCGCCGAGCTTGACGAACCAGTCGAGCCACTGCTGCCAGCGGAACCGAGGGGCGGCGTCGGTTTCAGTAACCGTGCCACCGACGTGGGCCAAGCGATATCCCTCGGGCAACACCAAATCCCACTTCAGGTCGGCCATCGGCACCGGCTCGCTCGCTGCGTCGCGCTCGAGCCGCTGCCACAGCGTTGGGCCGACCAGGTCGACTTGGCCACGGAGCATGAGCGAATCGATCGGCTGTTCATACACGATTTGCAAATCGCGGCTTTGATCGGCCGGCGCGGTTGGCAGGGCTATGATCGTTTGCTCTCCTTGCCGCTGGGGCAGGGCGGGCTGGCCGTCGACCATCGCCGACCACAGCGTTGCTTCGGCGGGCAAGCGGATTTCGATGTAGAGGGCTTTCGTGCGCAGCGCGAATCTCGCGGCCGTTTGACCGATGCCGCTGGCTCCCACGAGCGTTACCAATTCGGCTCGCTGGACGATCGTCGTCGGTAGCGCGTGGATCGAGCGGCGCACGACATCGACCGTGGTTTGATCGGCGGTGCCAACGAAGCTGAACACGCCGAGCAAACGTTTGCCCACCTGGTACTCGGCATCGACCAGTTCTCCCATGTCGACCGAGCGCGGATGCTCGACGACGGTGACGTCGAGTTCGGGAGCGCCTTCCACAGCGATCAAACCCGATTGATAAGCGACATTCTCGGTTCGCATCTGCGGCAGCGGATAAGTTTTGAGCGGTGCGTCGGCCAGCGGCTGCGCGAAGTCGATCGCCAGGCGGATGCGTCCGGTTTTCTTTTCAGCGAGCTGCACGTCCCAGTGCCTGCGGCCATCGACGATTCGACTGCTGCTCTCTTTGACCAGCGTATCACCCAGTCCGCGTATGGCGATTTCAGCCGGAGTGTTTTCGGGCAGCGAAAAACTGACGCGCTGCGCGCGGGCCTGTTCGACGGCATAACTCAGTTCGAAGTGCGCGGTGAGCGCTTCGGGACTGAATCGGAAAAACGACAAAGCGCGGCCGGTGATGCGAGGCGCGGTTCGAGTGACTGACAACTCGCCTTGCCACGGCTCTTCGGTGTAGCGCCATGCGAGAGAGGCCGCCACGTCGCCGAAGCCGTACTTGCTCTTCTCGCTCTCGGTCAGCACGATCAGCCCCGAGGTCGATAGCGGCCGCGCGCGAAGATCGTCGTGCGCTCGCACGGCGATAGCGCCACTTTCATGCATCCCTTCTTCCTGACGGTTCGCAAACGCGGGGAGTGCGATCGTTTGCTCGGTCCAA
>JBQCEI010000409.1:0-8170 GCA_051960375.1 Aureliella sp.
GATCGGTGCTTTTTTCGTCGGGCGGTGGCGTTTTTTTCGCCGGTGCACTCCTGATCGTTCAAGATCAAACGTCAAGAATCACGCTCCGCGCCAGCGAATCCGCGTCTTCTCTCCCGTGGCATGCAAGCTGCAAACCAGCGGCGCCTGCCAAGCCTCCGGTTTGCGCCGCCAGCGGTAACGCCATAATCGAAGACGCTCTTAGTCCGTTAAAGAATCAGGAACTCCAGGTTTGAAGCTCTACCATCGTTCTGCCTTTACGCTCGTCGAATTGCTCGTCGTCATCGCGATCATCGGTGTGCTGGTTGGATTGTTGCTTCCGGCGGTCCAAGCGGCCCGCGAAGCCGCCCGGCGGATGCAATGCCAGAACAACCTCAAACAGCTTTCGCTGGCGTGCCTTAACTTTGAAAGCGCTCGCGGCGGATTTCCCGCCGTCTATACCGCCGGCTCGCAGCCGGGCTGGGTCACCGCGGTTCTGCCGTACATCGAACAAGGCAACCTCTCGCAGCTCTGGCCGGGCGGATTGGATCCGAGCGATACGCACTGGAAAGATCCGTCCCTAGCGCAAGTCGTGAGCACGCCGCTGAGCGTTCAAGCGTGTCCGTCCAGCCCCGAGGGAGGCAAGGTCTTGGGGCCGCCCGAGTTCAGCTTCACGGCCGCCACGGCTGACTATGCAGCCACGGTCGCATTCAGTTCCGACCAGTACTCGCTACTCTATCCCGGCAGCGCGGTCGATACGACGGGGCCGATGCAGGTTGGGAAAGTCGGCAGAATCGGGCACGTGCTCGATGGCACTTCCAACACGCTGCTCGTCGTCGAGATGTCGGGCCGGCCTTACTGGTATCTGCCGGGCGCTCGCAAGTCGACTAGCACGGCAAACAATCCGCGAACGTATGGCTTCGGCTTTTGGGCTCACAACAACGCCCACAACATCTCCACGTTCCTGTCCGACGGCAGCAGTCGCGGGCTGCAGTGCGCGGTCAATTGTTCCAATCAATTCGGCGTCTACAGCTTCCATCCCGGCGGCGCCAACGTGGCCCTGACCGACGGTTCGGTGCGGCTTCTGTCGCAAACCGTTTCACCGCATGTCTTGGCCGGCTTGGTGACCAGGAACGGCCAGGAAATCATCGCTGATTATTGAACCGCATCCTCGTGTCGACGACGCGCGCAAGCCCCTCAAAAAGTTCCTCCCCTTTTCCGCTCTCCAGCCATCTCACCAATCGATTCTCAACCATGCAGCCAGTGGTGCGCACGCTTTCCTGTCTCCTCGCTCTCGCTCTGGTTTGGGCCTCGGCCATATCGCACCCCGCAATCGCCGATGAAAAACTGCTCGTCGTCGGCGGCTGGGACTACGGCGAAGCGGTGTTCGCTCGCGCGGCCAGCGAACTCGGCATGTCGGCCTCGTTCGTCGCGACCGAGGAGACGGGGAATGTAACGCTCGCAGAGCTGCAAGCGGTCGACGTCGTGTTCCTGCTCAACTTGAAACCCGACGGCGCCGTCGCGCTGCAACAGCGGCTCGCCGAGGCAACTCGCGCGAAGCCTGCGCTCCAAGTCCTGGCCTTGGATCAGCGAGCCTCGCAGGCCGACGTCGAAAAAGCGGGCCTGTTGGTTCGCGATCCCGAAGTGCGGGCGTACTGGCGCTTCAACGGCTTCGAGAACACCAAGCGGCTGCTGCAATACATTCGCGTCAAGTATCTCGGCGGTGAAGGCAAGATTCAGCCTCCCATCGCTGTCCCCGATCACGGCCTCTACCATCCCGACGCGGCCAATTACTTTTCGGAAGTTTCCGCCTACACGCAGTGGGCCAAAGAACACGGGCATTACCAAGACGAGCATCCGCGCGTCGCTTTGCTCGTCCAGCAAAGCTTTCTGATCACCGGCGATACCAAGGTCTATGAAGCGCTCCTGGGCGCGCTGGAAAAAAAGAAGATCAACGCAGTGGTCATCTTCGGCCGCGATCCAGACAAACAACAAGCGCTGCTCGACGCTTGGAGTCCCGAACTGCTGATCGATGACGCTCACGCTTCACCTTCGCTCTTGAACAATGCAGCAGAGCGCGATGTTCCGATCCTCAAGTCGGTCGAACTGTTGAGGTCGACGATCGACGAGTGGGAAGCATCGCCCCAAGGCATGTTGCCGGCGGATGTCGGCCTTCATTTTCTCTCGCAGGAAATCTACGGCATCATCGATCCCGTCGTGGTCGCGGGCCTGAAGGCCAACGTGGGCGGTTACAAACTGCACGAACCGATTGCCGAACGCGTCGATCGCATGGCCGAGCGCGTCGCGGCTTGGCTGAAACTGCGTCATACGCCGAGCGATCAGAAGAAGATTGCGATCATTTACTACAACACGTACCTCAGCAAAGCTGACGTCGCGCGAGGCAGCGCCACCGGCGCGTTTCTCGACGCTCCCGAAAGCCTGTTCCGGCTGCTAACCGAACTGAAGCAGCAAGGCTACCAGTTTTCCAAGTTTCCGAAGGACAAGGAGGAGCTGCTCGAGTGGATGCGCACGAGCGGCCGCAACGTGGGCCAGTGGGCTGAGGGGGATTTGGCCTCGATCGTCCGCGAGGGAACTCCCGTCTTAATTGAACCGGAGCGCTATCAAACCTGGTTCGGTGCGCTCAACGATGCAAACCGCCAAAGCGTCGTCTCCGCGTTCGGACCACCGCCGGGCTCGCAGATGGTTTGGAGTGAAGAAGGCGAAGGGGGCGAATCGAGCGAACCGAGCGCCGCGAAAAAGCGGATCGTGCTGCCGCGCATTGATTTGGGCAATGTCGTGCTGATGCCGCAGCCGGCCCGCGGCCCTGAGAACGACGTCAAGCTGCTTCACGCTAAAGACGTCCCGCCGCCACATCAATACCTCGCGTTCTACTGGTGGCTGCAGCACGACTTCGGGGCCGACGCGGTGATTCACTTCGGCACGCACGGCACCGAGTTCCTGCTGCCGGGCAAGGCAAACGGACTTTCGCAGAACTGCTTCGGCGACATTTGCCTGGGCAACATGCCGAACATCTATCCGTGGATCATCGACAACCTGGCCGAAGCGGTTCAGGCCAAGCGGCGTGCGTATGCCGTGACGGTCGATCATCTCACTCCGCCGCTCGAGTCGGCCGGTCTGTCCGTCGAGCTGCAAAACCTGCATAGCGACATTGAAAAATTTCTGACTTTGGAAGAAGGGCTGCTCAAAAACAAGTATCGCAAGTCGATTTCCGACGCAGCTCGCGAGTACGCGCTGAGCGACGTTGCGAACGAGCTGAGCGACAAAGAGATTGAACAGGTCGAGATGCAGTTGCATGCGATCGAAAGTTCGGTGACGGCGATGAAACTACACGTGCTCGGCGCCGAGCCCGATTCGAAGCACCTGATTCCTTTTCTGGCTAGCATGCTCGGACACGCTTGCCTCGACCAGTTGGCAACCGTGCTGCCCGTGCCGCCCGACATTGCCGGTGAGCCCGAGCATGTTCGCCTGTCGATGCGCCCGCTGCTGGAGACGATCGTCCGTCAAATGATCGAAGAAGATTTGTCGGCTGCGGAGGCATTGCAATTGGCCGGGGCAGAACCAGCGAGCGATGCGACGCAAGCCGTCGCTCAGTCGCTGGAGGTCGTCCGCGAATACCGCGCTGCCTTCTCGCAAACCGAGCGAGAAATCACCAACATCTTGCGGGCTCTCGACGGCAAGTTCATCTCGCCGGGCCCAGGCGCCGATCCGGTGCGCAATCCCGGTGCGCTGCCCACCGGCCGCAACATCTACTCCATGAATCCCGAAGAAGTCCCGACCAAGCAAGCTTGGGATGTCGGCGTTCAACTGGTCGATCAGCTGCTCGCAGAAAAGCCCGATCTCAAGAAGGTAGCCTTCGACATGAACGCCTTCGAGACGATGCGCGACTACGGAGTCACCGAGTCTCAAGCGCTCTACCTGATGGGCGTGCGGCCGGTTTGGGATCACAACAACTTGGCCGTCGACGTTGAGATCATCCCGCGCGATGAGCTGAAGCGATCGCGGCGCGATGTTTTCATCAGCATCAGCGGTACGATGCGCGACAATTTCGCTTCGCGCGTCAAGTTGCTCGATAAGGCGGTTCGACTCATATCGGAGGTGGACGAGCCCGACAACCTGGTCCGATCGGGAACCGAGGCGATGCGCAAGGAGCTCGAGCAGCGCGGGTTCTCGCCCGAGCGCGTAGCGGTGCTTGCCCCGGCTCGCATCTTCGGCGCCAAGCCCGGCGAATACGGGACGCGCATTCTTTACCTGGTTCCGAAGACCGGTTCATGGGACGATCGCAGCGAGATCGCCGACGTCTACAAAAACAACATGTCGTACGTGTTTACGGGCGACCTCTGGGGCGAATCGGTTCCCGGGCTGTACGAAGATGCAATGAAGAACACGGAACTGGTCTTGCGCACGTGGACCTCCAACATGACAGGCCCGCTGACCAATCACCACGTTTACGAGTACGCCGGTGGACTCAGCTTGGCGATCGAGCAAAGCACCGGCCGGCAACCCGAGCTGATGCTCAACGATGTGCGCGGCGCACCCAAAGTCCGCAACTTCAACGAAGTGCTCACCACTGAAGCGCATGCCACGATGTTCAACCCAAAGTGGCTTCGCGGCATGATGGAGAACGATTACTCCGGCGCCGGCATGATGGCCGAAGTCATCCGCAACACTGCCGGTTGGCAAGCGACGCGGGCCGGCAGCGTGTCGAACGCCATGTGGAACGAGATCCACGAAGTTTACGTGCTCGACAAGCATGGCTTGCAACTGCGGCAATTCATGGAGCGAGCCAACCCGCACGCGTTTCAGGAAATTGCGGCGGTGTTGCTCGAAGCTCATCGCAAGGGAGACTGGCAAGCCAGCGAACAAGTTGTTCGCGATCTAGCCCGCGAGTATGCCCAGTCGGTGGCACAGCACGGTCCATCCAACGGGCTTACCGGCGGCGGCAACACCAAGCTCGACGCGGCGGTAGAAGCCCTCTTGAATGCCCCTAGCGACGCTCCCGAGCTGGCCGCGTATCAGCAAGCGATACAGCAAGCCAATCGAGCGGAGATGGCCGCGCCGTTATCCGCGGTGGCCGACGCGAGCGAAGATGCTGGCGAGAATCCTAAGCCGCAAGAAACGGATCAAATCGCGACCGCGAACCAACCCGTTTCCGGTGTGAAGATGGAAGTGAGCCATCACACCGAGCAGTCTGCCAGCGAGCCGCCACCGCGCGAGCTTTGGTGGTGGAGCGGCATTATCAGTGGCGCGGTCATCCTCGTAGTCGCTGGCATGCTCTGCCGCGTCGGAGCGCGGTGACACTGCGATGAACAAGGTGGTGCCAAAGTTATCGCGCACGGCTGGCTGCTAGTAGCGGCCCGGAGGGCCCGCCGTCAGTAGCCCGGGGCGGAAGCCGAGCCCTTTCAAGCCAGCATTAGGTACGGTTGAGCAGGATTCGTGACGTAGCGACATGGTTGCCTCGGTTCCCGCTTATCTTCTTTGGTGGTGGTCGCTTAGGACCACGATGGCTCTTGCGAACCTGCTCGAAGTTGACGTGCTTGGCCATGGCGACGAGCTTCTTGGCTAGGCCCGCCAATGTTAGCTTTGCATAGATGGGGGCGAACTCTTCATCGCTGATTACAGCGGTAAGAGTTTGCCAAGCACCCGAGGCTTCCAGGGCCACATAGTAGGTCGAGATCTCGTCGGCGAAGTCTGGTTGCTGATGTGCTGCGGCGATTGCCGTTTTAATCGTGCTTAGGACGTTGAACATCAGCAGCCCCATGCAAAAGCTGAACAGCGCGGCCTCCGGATAGCCGAGCGTTTCAATCTCGCTGTTGAGTGATTTCTCGAGTTGCTGGAAGGCAGTTTCGATCTTCCAGCGATGCCGATAGGCTTGTACGACCGTCTTAGCGCCGATGCGTTTGGGAAGGTTCGTCAGGATATGGGATTTCTTTTTCGCCGTACCGCGTTGGCTTTGCCAGTTTGACGGTGATGCGCCGAAGCTTCAGCGTTCGCCCCATGTAGCCAAACTCGATCGCTTGTTCATAAATCGTCTCAGTGTTTGTCTGCTTGATCTTGCGCATCTGCCCGATCGCAGACCACTTCTGCAACAGGGCATTGGAGTGGCGAAAGACAAAGAAAGCCTGCTTATCCAGGGCGATCACGGTCATCATCGCCTTGGAACCAAGGCCGCGGTCAGCGACCCAGACTTCTTTGCGCTGAACACACTCAAGTATTTGCGGAATCAAACTCGTTTCGCCTGCATGTCCATCGGTGCAAGGAATCACATCGCTGATCAAGCGATAATCCGGATCGAGCACCACCATGGCTTGACCGGGCAGCGCCGCCGCTCCTAAGCCACGGAGCTCCTTGATGCGATGTTCAGTTCCGGCTAAATGATTGCCATCGACGATTCGTACTCGATAACCAGGAAGCATCGGCTCGGGCAAACCAGCTCGCATCGATCGCAGAACGCCATACAGATCGTCTGCGGTGATCTTGACCAGCGCTCTGCTGACACTGGTCTCGATTCCTTGCAGCTTGTTATAGATCGATGTCACCGACACGTTGACGCTCTCGAGGCGATGCCGATAGGCCGCGTTGACACTCGGTTTAGTCTTGATTGCCACCATTGCCATCAAATCCACTACCGTCGAAAACAGCAAATCACCGCACTTCTGCCGGACTCGGTGGCGACTGAATATCGCGTCAAGACGCTCAGCGCTCAGAACACGTGACAACGTCGCCCGAACCATCATCGCTACAGGAGTTTGGCTAGCGAACCGCTCAATAAGCTCCTCAACTTGCATGATCTGGCCTCCATAGAGATATCGCAAACCGTCTATCTACGATCCTATGGACATGGCCATTCAATAGGCAAAAATGAGTAAAACGCTAGCTTGAAAGGGCTCGGCGGAAGCCCCGGGAAGGCGACAGCGCAAAAATCGTACGCCCCGGAGGGGCCGGCGTAGCGCCGATGCACCACCTACGCCGGCCCCTCCGGGGCGGAAATGGCCATGCGCATCGTTGTTCCCCGGGGCTTCCGCCCCGGGCTACTGACGACGGCCCCTCCGGGGCGATTTCAGCTGCTGTACTTTTGCGACGCGCAACGAGCATTGGACGTATAAAAACGAATCGAAACTTGTAACCAGCAGGCGTAAGCATTCCCACCCATGTTTGAAGAATTCAACAGCGCAGTCGTTCGGGTCCTCTATTCGTTTTCCAACGTACTGCTGTTTCCAGTTCTGTTGGCAATCATCGCCATGGCGGCTACAGTGCTGCTCTGGATCGGTGGATTTATGCGCGAAGCCCTCGAGCGGCGGCGAGTGCGCAACGGCCTTCGCATGGGACTCTCTGCGCTGCACCAAGAACGGACTGATCCGCAAGCGGTCTGGGAGATCCTCTGCGCGATTCGCAGCGGTTTGCCGCGCGAGTTCACGCGGCATCATCCGGCGCCGCCGAGCACTTCGCAGGCGATCGACTTGGCGCTGAGCGAACTGGAGTCGAACGTCGCCGATCGCTTGGCGCGCTGCCATTTCGTAACGCGCACCGGGCCCATGCTCGGCCTCTTGGGGACGTTGATTCCGCTCGGCCCCGCGCTGGTCGGACTCTCCGCCGGCAACATCCAAACGCTTTCAATCAACCTGGTGACCGCCTTCGCGACGACGGTAGCGGGGCTGTTCTGTGGCTGCATGGCCTACGGCATGGGGCTGGCTCGAAGTTCTTGGTACTCGCGCGATCTGGATCATCTCGAGCACATCGTGCGCTCGCTGGCGAAGAGGAATCATTGATGCAGCGACGCAAGCAGCGCAAGTGGCATCGCGCCGACGACGACCCCACATCGGGGCTCATCAATCTGGTCGACGTCTGGATGGTCTTTTCGGTCGTCCTGCTCATCGCCTTGATCGCCAGCGGCGCGGTGCGCCACCGCGCTCAGCCGGGCGAAAGCCAAACGACGACGGTCTATGATTCCGACGGCAACCTCGAGATCATCGCCCGCGACGGCATCGAAGTCGACCGCATGCGCGTGACCGAGGAAAATCTGTCAGGAACCGGCGAGCGTCTCGGCACCGCCTACCGGCTCAAGTCGGGCGAAGTGCTCTACGTGCCGGAAAAACGCGTTCCCCCAAAAAGGCCCGCATCCAGGAGCCAATGATTCGGATGCGGGGCGGCGCTGCCTCCTGCGAAGGATTCACCA
>JBQCEI010000410.1:0-9414 GCA_051960375.1 Aureliella sp.
GCTGTCCCGGAATCGTCGGCGTATCGGTGTAGCCTTCGGGCGGCGCGGGCTGAGCCGCTTTGCCGGCGCTATCCGACTTGTCTTGTGCCAAGCTACCGCTCGGACAAGCAGTGCCAAGCAGTGACAGCAAGCACGCGGCCATGCTGGTTATCCAAGTGCGCCTAGTCGAGCGCGGGCGGCGCCGGGGCGAAGCGAAACGCGAGAATCGAACGCGAAGCATAGTGGGGCTCCAAAAGATCTGGAATTCGTGGTGGGGCAATGTCAGGACGAGGAAGCGCTAGAGTTTAACTCACGCGAAGGTGGGCTACCAACCGGTCCGATACCGCCTACACTGGTCTTCCTTTGTGTCTTCGTGCCTTTGTGGTCTATCTCTTATTCACCACGAAGACCCAAAGACACCAACGAACAGCCGCACGATTCATTTCCCGCAACGGAGTCTCCCAAGTTGGCCGATCCGCAAACCACGTTCGACCGCGTGCTCAGTCACATACGCGATACCGCGAAGCTCGAGACGACGCTGTCGATGCTGGAATGGGACGACCATGCGTATCTGCCCCCTGGCGGTCATGCGTACCGCGCCGAGCAGGTCACGTTGCTCAGCGGCCTGGTGCATCAGCGGCGCACGGCGCCGCAGCTGGGCCAGTGGCTCGAAGAGCTGGGCGGCTCGCCGCTAGCCGAAGATCGGCATTCGCCAGTCGGCGCAGCGATCGCTGGTTGGCTGCGCGATTATCGCCGTCAGGTTCGATTGCCGCAGGATCTGGTCGAAGCTCTGGCTCGCGCCACCAGCCTCGGACAGCAAGCTTGGGTGGCGGCCCGCGCGGTCGATAGTTGGCCCGACTTCCGACCGCATCTGGATGAGATCACCAAGCTGCGCCGACAAGAGGCCGAACTGCTGGCGGAACTGGTTGGCCCCGATGGCGAGCTCTACGACGCGCTGCTCGATCAATACGAAGAAGGGGCGCGGACCAAGAACATCACTGCGATATTCGCGCAGCTGCGCGATGAACTGGTCAAGCTGCTCGGTGAGCTGCAAGCTTCGGCGGACAAGCCTAGCGGCGCGAGTTGGCGGCGCGCGATTGCGTTGCCGTTGCAGCGCGATGCCAGTCGCTGGATCGCCACTGCCATCGGCTATAGCTTCGAGCGCGGTCGACTCGATGAGACCGCTCATCCGTTCTGCACGACGCTTGGTCCGAGCGATTGCCGCATTTTGACTCGCTATCACGAAGACAATTTCCCAAGCGGCTTTTACAGCACGCTGCACGAAGCGGGACATGGTCTCTATGAGCAAGGGTTGCCGACCGATTGGTTCGGCACGCCGCCGGGCTCAGCGGCTAGTCTCGGCGTGCACGAATCGCAGTCGCGGCTCTGGGAGAATTTTGTTGGCCGCAGCGCGGCGTTTTGGCGCTGGTGCTTCCCGCAGCTCAAACAGCGGTTTGGAAGCGCTTGGAGCGATCTCAATTCGATGCAAGTCTTCCGCGACGCCAACCTGGTCGAGCCTTCACTGATCCGAGTCGAAGCGGATGAAGTGACCTACAACTTGCACATCCTCATTCGGTTCGAACTCGAGCAAGAGTTGATCGCTGGCGAGCTGGCGATCGACGATGCGCCGCAGGCGTGGAACGATCGCTATGAGCGTTACCTCGGGATCAAGCCGCACAACCATCGCGACGGCATTCTGCAAGACGTCCACTGGAGCGCCGGCCTGGTGGGCTACTTCCCGACTTACACGCTGGGCAATCTCTATGCGGCGCAGCTCATGGAAGCGGCTAAGCGCGATTTGGGCAACGTCGATGCGCTCGTCGAGGCTGGCGAGTTCACGGGATTGTTGCAGTGGCTGAGGGACAAAATCCATTGCCAGGGGCGGTGCTTCCAGCCAGATGAACTGATTCGGCAAACGACCGGCAAAGCGATTTCGGCCGAGCCGCTCGTGGCATACTTGCGCGAAAAGCTCGTAGTGGCCTACGGCATGGTCTAAAATTGGGAACGAGCCTGCGCGCCGCCGGGCGGGGACAGGGCGTTGTCTTGACAGCCTGTTGAACTAATCAGCCGGCACGCGTTAGCGTCCAGTTTTTTGCGACAAACCGCGGGCTAACGCCCTGCGGCTGATTACTGATAGACCGACGTCCGCTTTTTCAACACCGCTGCTAAGAGCTTATCTTTTCGTTCCCGGCCAGGATGTCGGCCAAGACCCCGACTTTCGGCCACGAGTGTGGAGTGCTGTTCGTGTTTCAACTGTTGCCTTGTTCTCGCTGCCAACGCACGTTCTCAGTTCGCTCCGAAGTGTCCGACCAAGCGCTGCTGAAGTGCCCCAACTGTGGCAACCAATTCCGGCTCGGCGACGTGCTCGACGCGTTCTATGCGCCTTGGGAGATCCTCGAGAACCCCGGCATCGCGGCAAGTGCGGCGAGTGCGGCGCCGACGAGTGCGGCTGCTGAGCCGACCGCAGCGGCCGCCGCGGCCGAAACCGCCGCAGCCCAGCCGGCCGGATTGGCGCTCGAGGGGGCGAGCGAGCGCGAGGACCGCGGCCTATCGCTCGATGGGCCCGACCTGGAACTGGCCGACGATGAGGAAAGCGGCACGGGCATATCGATCGGTGGCGCCGGCGAAGGCAAACCGAAGACCGACTGGTCGGAGTTCAAACCGATCACGCACGAAGAATTTCAGCGGATGAAGCGAGCCGATCGCTCGCCGATCTGGTCGACGCTCCAGGTCGTCTTGGGCGGCGCTGCGGCGATTCCCGTTTCGCTGCTGCTGATCTGGTACGTGCTCGACAAGGACGTAGCCGGCGCAGGTCCAGCCGTCGCTCGATACGTGCCATGGATCGTCCCCCAAAAGTTTCGCGGACAAGCCGCTACCTTTGAGCCTGCCGAGCCGGTTGCAGAACCGCGTCGCGTACCGCGCCGCGGCGAAAGCGGCTTTCGCAAGTTCGATGACGTGATGCCGCTCGACGAGAAGTACGATGCCGGTTCGTCGTCAGCAGCCAAGTCCGATGAGCAGCCGACGGAGGGCAAGAAGACGGAGGGCCAGGAAACGGTCGTCGGCACGCTGAGTGAAAAAGATCAACAGCTCAATGCGGCCGGCAATGCATCCGACGCCAACCAGCCTGAGCAGCCGGCAGTCGATGCGGCGCCGCCGGCGCCCGCTGACGCATCGCAGGCAGCCGATGCACCGAAGCCCGCCGACGCGCCGATGGCCGACGTATTTGCTCTGCTGAAGCGCACCAAAGACAAGGTCGATGACTGGAAGCAAGTCTCGGCGGCCGACGATAGCGCGAAGAAGGATGCGGCTATCTCGCTGTTCGAAGATCTGGCCAGCCTCGGCGCTCATTTCAGCTCGATCCCCGACACGCCCGGCGCGCCGGCGCTGGCCCGCGATAAGGCGCAAGAGATCGCTCGCGCGATCAAGCGCCAGCCCGATCTGGCGGAAGTGCTCCAGTCCGCCGACAGGGCTCAGCTCGATGGCAGACTGCCGCGATCGAAGAACGGCTGGGTGCTGGTATGCACCGTGGGCGAGTTTCTCGAGCAGGACGATTCTTGGCGAATGATGGTCGCCGATCCGAGCTTGCTGCCGCTTCGACTGCCGACCATCGAAATCCCCAAAAGCATCGCGCCGCAACTGACCAGCGGACAGCGACTCTTGCTGCTGGGCACCTTCATCGCGCCGCCGGGCACCGATACAACGTCAGCGGAAAATGCCCAGGACGCTGCGCCCGCGCCTGAAGTTTTTCGGGCCAGCTTCAGTTATGGGCTGTAGGATTCTTAATGTCTTAGTGTCTTCGTGTCTTAGTGGTTCCATTCTAAATATCACCACAAAGACACCGAAGACACGAAGAAGAAAGTCGCGATCGACCCTTAAGGACAAGAGGCGGTGACAGATGAGTTCCGATAAGAAAAAAGCGAAGGGGGCCTCGGAAGCGGATGCCACAAAGGCTGCCGCGCCGACCACCGAGCAACTCGATGTCTCGATCGACATGGACGAGTCGACCGTCAGCGAAGCCTCCAGCCACTTGATGCGGCTGTTCCAGTACTCGGCGAGCATCCCGGAGCGGACGCTGCGCAGCGCCGGTGCGATCGCTGGCGGCTTGGTGCGCGAATCGGCCAACTGGCTCTTGCCGTCGGCTTTTCGCAACTCGCGGTCGTATTCGATCTTCATCCAGCAGATGCTCGACTTCGTCTGCAACGACATCGGCGGCGTGCGACGGATCTGGTCGGGCACCGCGCACGCGCCGGCGAGCGAACTGAGCGAAGAAGAACAAGCTGCCGAGAACCAAGCATTTCTCGCTCGCAAAACAGTCGGCAATTTGCTCGACATGAGTGCGCTGGCCACCTTTCACGTTTCGCCGCTGGCCGTGCTGGCCATCTTCTCCGACGTAGCTTACGGTTCGCGGCACTATCTGCAGCTGCTCAGCGAGCGGCTCAAGTCCCAGCACATCATCGACGAGAAAACGACGATCGACAACGCAGGCGATCTGCTGGCCGCGCTCGAAAAAGCTTCGGCCAGCGCGGCGGGCGTCTTCGATAAACCGCCGATCTCGATCGACGGACTGCGGCGCACGATTCTCGAAACGCAGGCGGCCATCGGGCAAGTCGACCCGACGAAGCTGCTGCCCGCCACCGAGATCGATCAACTGTGGCGACAGATCGAGATGGCCGCCAAGGAACAGCACGCATCGATCTGGGACGTGTCGGCCACCATCTCCTTAGTGGCCCTCAGCAACATCCAGGCGATGGGCAAAGGCACGATCGTCGGCTTGGAAGTCGCCGGCAATCTGTTCAATGAACACATCATCCCGCCCTACTGGGAGGGCCGGCGCGCGATCGAGCGCAACGGCCTGATTCCGACGCTCTCGCGCGCCAGCGCACCGTATCTCGAAGCGGTGTGGGCCAACTTCGCCGTCGATCGCAAGACTTGGACCGAACAGCTCCTCAGCGGCGAACTGATCAAATGGGGCTGGAGCCACATCAGCTGGCCCAAGCTCATGCGCGGCACGACGTAATTGCGGCTGCCGCCTCCGCGCTCTCCGCGTCTCCGCGGTAAAAAATCAGCGCGGCTGGAACAACCACTCGCGTTTGCGCGAATGCAGCCGGGCCAGGCCGCTGACGCAGTAGTGGCCGTCGATGAAGTAGCGATAGAGCGCTTCTTGAGCGGAACTGATGCCGATGCGCGGCGAGACGGCGACGTCCCACTCGCGCTGCTTGACGGCGGCCGGCGGGGCTTCGAGCCAGATGGCGGGCGAGCGGGTCAGGTCGGCCTTATCGAGCGCCAAGTCGATCGCGAGCGCATGACATAGCCGCGCCGGCCCGCTGCACAGGTCGCGCAGCGATTCTCGGCCGCGGCGCTGGCGCATCGTTTCGAT
Source organism: Aureliella sp. (assembly GCA_051960375.1). GTDB lineage: Bacteria > Planctomycetota > Planctomycetia > Pirellulales > Pirellulaceae > Aureliella. The sequence goes on from JBQCEI010000410.1 coordinate 5,357, forward strand.
GCCTTCATACGGTTCGAGAGCTCGAACCAGGACCGCTGCCCCGATGTCGGCATCTTCGGTTACGATGTTCATGCAGTACTTGGCGTGGATCGTGTAGACGTACAGCGTGCCCGCGGGCATGAACATCGCCGCGTTCTTGCGGTTGGGCCCGCGGTGACTGTGACTGGCCGGATCGTCTGCCGCCAGATACGCTTCGGTCTCGACGATGATGCCGCTGAGCCTTTCGCCATCGAGCTCGCGCACCAGCAGCTTGCCCAGCAGGTCGCGAGCGAGCGCGAGCGTGTCGGCGGCGTAAAAGTCTTTGGTCAGCCGCGTTGGGTTCTTTTTAGGCAATACTGCGCCCTCCGCGCTGCCGCGGTAAAAATGAGCACGAATGATTAACGTCACACCTGCCGGCTTTCGCATTCAAGCCGATCTAATCGTCGTTGCAGCTTCCATTCCAGGGGCGGCGCATTCTTTTCTCGCGCCCGGACAGATCGTGCTTCGCAATGGCCGCGTGGCAGAAGTCACCGACGACTTGTCGAGTCCGGCCGATGTGTGCTTGGAAGGCTATGCGCTCTTGCCCGGCCTGGTCAATCCGCACACGCATTTGGAGTTTAGCGATTTAGCCGCGCCGTTGCCGCCGGGAAAACATTTTCCGGACTGGATCGCCAGCGTGCTGGCGGCGCGTCGAGAGCGCGGCCCACAGCCCGAAGCGGCGCTCGGCGCAACCATCGCGGCGGGCCTGCGCCAGTCGCGCGATGCCGGCGTGGCGGCGCTGGTCGACATCGTCACGCCTCCTTGGTCGTCTGAGTTTTTGAATGCGGACGCAACTGGCAGTTCGGCTTGGCAACGACTGCCCGCCGATCTGCAGAGCCAATTGCCGCTCGAAGCGTGGCACAAGCTTCAGCAGCATGCCGCGGCTGCCGATTCGCTGCCGGCGATGATCGCTTGCCTGGAACAACTCGGGCTGAGCGAAGAACGCATTGCGCCGTTGGTGAAATGGCGCGATGACACTTTTAAGATGACCGAAGCTCGTTCGACTGGTCGCTTGCTTTCGCTAGGCCTCTCGCCGCACGCACCGTACTCGACGCGCGAGCCGCTGTGGCGGTCGACGTTCCAATTGGCCGCCGACGAGCAGCGGCTCGTCGCCATGCACATCGCCGAGAGCGCCGCCGAGCGCGAGTGGCTCGACAGCGGCACCGGTCCTTTTGCCGAACTGTATGAGAAGCTCGGCGTGAGCGTCGGTCGACCTTCACCGCATCTAATCGCAGAACTAATGTGTGGACTCGCGCAAGCACCGCGGGGGCTGTTGATTCACGGCAACTATTTGACTGCGAGCGAGATCGGCCAGCTGAGCCAATATCGCCAGCGCGTCAGCGTGGTGTACTGCCCGCGCACGCACGAACATTTCGGCCATACGGCTTATCCGCTCGACAAGTATCTGTCGCGCGGCGTCCGCGTCGTCTTGGGAACCGATTCACGCAGCACCAATCCCGATCTGAACCTTTGGCAAGAAGCCCGCACCGCGCTGACCAAGCACGCGTCGCTGCGACCAACCGCAGCCCTGGCCGCGATTACCGACTCAGCCGCCGAAGCAGTCGGCATTGGCGATCAGTATGGATCGCTTCGTGTCGGCAGCGTGGCGGCGCTCAACGCAGTGCCGCTCGCTTCAGCTCAGCATTGCGTCGACATCGAAGAGACAATCTCAGGCTGGTTTGACAGAGTCGCCCATCCGAGCGTGCTCTGTTAGCCGTGATCGACCGCTTCACTCTAGGGCAGCCGACAACGTTTGTGGCCGAACTGTGGGACGGCAGTCCCTTGCCGTCAGCACCCGGCAAGCCGGCTAGCTCGCACCTCCATGCTCTTTGTTTGCTGCGAAGCAGCCCGACGAAGGAGACAGAAGAGCTCGCTGCTTTATACCGCACGGCCGATTGAGTTTTCGGCTGCGAGACGTTTGGCCAGTCGAACGGTAGCACATCAGGCCCATGATGTGCAAAACCCGGCAAGCCGGTTGGCCTTCACCTATTCTCTCCAAAGCCGCGAAGCGGCCTAAGAAGAAGAGCTTTTGTGGCACAGTCGGCCGGCTTGCCGGGTGCTGACGGCAGAGGACTGCCGTCCCACGGTTGGGCCACCGACCTTACCCGCTGCCTGAAAAAATACTGCCGATTGCTAGAGCACCGGCCCGACGGTCCAGGGTACGAATTCGTCGTCGCCGATGCCGAGCTGTTCGCTCTTGGTTTTCCTGCCGCTGGCGACTTCGAGCAGTTCGAGGAACAGTTCGCGTCCGAGCTCGTCGACCGAGCGGCCTTCGACCGCTGCGCCCGCGTTGAAGTCCATGTCGTCGCGCATGCGGTGATAGAGTGACGAGTTGGAGGCAATTTTAAAGCTCGGCACCGGCTTGCAGCCAAAGCAGCTGCCGCGGCCGGTCGTGAATGCGACCAGATTGACGCCGCTGGCAACCAAGCCGGTCACACTGGCCGGATCGTAGCCCGGGCTGTCCATCACGACGAAGCCTTTGGCCGTGATCGGTTCGCCATATTCGTAGACTGCTTCGAGCGCCGTGTGTCCCGCCTTGGCCACCGCTCCGAGCGATTTTTCAGTGATCGTCGTCAGCCCGCCTGCCTTATTGCCGACCGACGGGTTGTTATCGAAATCTTCGCCGAAGATCGAACAGTACCACTTCCACCAGTCGATGCGCTCGAGCAGTTTATGCGCGACCGCCGCGGAACGGGCTCGTCGCGTCAGCAGTTGTTCCGCGCCGTAGATCTCCGACGTCTCTGCCAGCACCGTCGTGCCGCCGCAAGCGACGATCAGATCCGATGCGCGGCCGAGCACCGGATTGGCGGTGATCCCCGAGTAACCATCCGAGCCGCCGCAGTTGGTGCCCAGAATCAAGCGACTGGCCGGAACCGTCGTGCGGCGAGCGGCGTTGACTTGCGGCAGCAGTTGCTTGACCAACTCGACGCCGCGCTCGATCGTTTTGCGCGTGCCTCCTTCTTCTTGGATCGACAACATCGGCACAGTTTGGACACTGGCCCCGTTGCGATTGCCGTTCGTAGCTGCACCGCTGCCCGCGGTCATGTGCCGCGGCAGTTGGATGTGATGCAAACCTTGCGACTGCACGAGATGACCGAGCGTCCCTTGTTCGCAACCCAGACCGACTAGCAAAAAGCCGCCGATGTTCGGATGCTTGGCGACGCCCCCTAGCACACGAGCCAGCATGCGATGGCGAGCTCCATCGTACTGCATCGCGCAGCCTCCTTCGTGACGGAATGCGACTACGCCGTCGACGTTGGGAAACGCGCGCAGAGCTTCGGCATCGAATCGCTGAGCGATCATGCGGGCGGCATAGGCCGAGCAGTTCACGCTGCTGATCACCGCCAGATAGTTGCGCGTGCCGACTTGTCCCGACGGCCGCTCGTAGCCCTCGAAGGTGTAGCCGGCGATCGGTTCGGGAGCTTCTGGAATCTCGGTGGAGATCGCTTCCAGATCGATCGTGTGGTCGCAGCGGAGATTGTGCGAGTGCACGTGCTCGCCCGGTGCGATCGGTCCGTTGGACAGGCCGATCGGCCAGCCGAACTTGTAGACCGGCTGGTCGGAATCGATCGGGCGAATCGCCACTTTGTGCCCCGGCGGAATCGTCTGTCGCGTCACCACCTCGGTCTGTCCGATCAGCAGCCGCGTTCCTTGAGGCAGTTCTTTGAGAGCGACCACGACCGAATCGCGGCCGTCGAGATGGATAAAGAGGGGCGAGCCGCCATTGAGCGACGACATGAAATTCCTTTGCCGAGTGCGGGCGGGAGAGCTGCGGAGGGAGGGCCGGGCAAAATGTCCAGCGAATCTCAGTATGATACGCCTTGCGGTGCGTCTCGCGAAGTCCGATTTGCAAGGCTGAAACGGTCGCAGGGGCTAGCTTTGCCGCATCAGCCCAGCGTCGGTACGGCCGATGCAGGCTATAATCAAGCAGTGTGGTAGCAGACTGCAGTGTGACTCCCGAGCGACTTCCGTGTCACTTCCCCGGGTGAGCGGTGCAGCGGTTTGCGGTAGCCTGTCCTGCGGCAGTACTTGGGTAGCAG
>JBQCEI010000411.1:0-6401 GCA_051960375.1 Aureliella sp.
CATGTCGTCCGGCTCGCATACGAACCTGCATCGACGCTCTCATGCGCACGTCCACGCTCCCAAGGGCGCCTCGGCGATTGATCCGGTCTGCGGCATGACGGTCAATCCGGCCACTGCGGCCGGCTCGTTCGAGTACGCCGGTCAGACGTATTACTTCTGCAGCGAAGGTTGCCTCGATAAGTTCGCCGGCAACCCGGAGAAGTACGTGCATCCTGGGCCGACGCACACCGCGGGCACTCACGCGCAGGCCCACGCCGATGATCACATGCAGCCGTCGCCGCCTGCGAGTGGATCAGCGCCGGCAGCGGCGAGTGCCTCGGCGATCGATCCGGTCTGCGGCATGACGGTCGATCCAGCCACTGCCGCTGGGTCGCTTGAGCACGACGGCCAGACCTATTACTTCTGCAGCCAGAGCTGCCGTCAAAAGTTCGCCAGCAACCCGGCCCAATATCTGGCTCCGCCCGGCGAGCCCCCTGAGGCGCCGGTCGCCAAAGCGGGCGAGAAGGTCGAGTACACCTGTCCGATGCATCCGGAGGTCGTCAGCGATCACCCCGGGGCGTGTCCCAAGTGCGGCATGGCGCTCGAGCCGCGGACAGTGCAGGCGACCGAAGCGCCCAACGAAGAACTGATCGATATGACGCGTCGGTTCTGGATCGGCCTCGCACTCGGACTGCCGGTGTTTGTCATTGCCATGGCCGACATGATTCCGAACAATCCGCTACGAGCCTGGGCCGGCGCGCTCAACTGGGTGCAACTGGTTCTGGCCACGCCGGTGGTGTTTTGGTGCGGCTGGCCGTTCTTCCAGCGTGCGTGGCTGTCGATCCGCAACGCCAGCCCGAACATGTTCACGCTGATCGCACTCGGAGTCGGCGCATCGTATCTCTACAGCGCGGTCGCTACGATTGCGCCGGGCATCTTCCCGCACAGCTTTCGTCATGCCGGCGGCGCGGTCATGCCGTACTTCGATACCGCCGTCGTCGTGACCGTGCTCATTTTGCTCGGACAAGTTTTGGAGCAGAAGGCCCGCAGTCGCACCAGCGGCGCGATTCGTCGCTTGCTCAACCTCGCGCCCAGCACCGCGCGGCGCGTCATGCCCGACGGCACCGAGGTCGATGTGGAATTGTCCGAAGTCAAACCGGGCGATCTGCTGCGACTCCGTCCCGGTGAGAAGGTCGCTGGCGATGGCGTGGTCGTCGAAGGCACCACCTCGATCGATGAGTCGATGATTTCCGGCGAGCCGATTCCGGTGGAGAAGAAGCCGGGCGATCGCGTCATTGCCGCCACGATCAATGGAACGGGCAGCCTCTTGATGCGAGCGGAAAAGGTCGGTTCCGATACGCTGCTCGCTCAAATCATCCGCATGGTTTCCGAGGCGCAGCGAAGCCGAGCGCCGATCGAACGGATCGTCGATCAAGTGGCTCGGTATTTTGTCCCAGCGGTGATCGCAGTCAGCATCGTGACGTTTATCGTCTGGAGCGTTTGGGGAACCGAACCCAAGCTGACCCACGCGCTGGTCAACGCCGTGGCGGTGCTGATCATCGCTTGCCCCTGCGCCTTGGGCTTGGCGACGCCGATGGCGATCATGGTCGGCGTCGGCCGCGGCGCCGAACATGGCGTGCTGGTCAAGAACGTCGAAGCGCTCGAGGTGCTGCAGCGAGCCGACGTGCTGGTCGTCGACAAAACGGGGACGCTCACCGAAGGCAAACCGCAGCTCGCCAGCCTCGAGCCGCTGGGCGGATATGAAGCCGACGAAGCGCTGCGATTGGCCGCCTCGCTGGAACGAGGCAGCGAACATCCGCTGGCCGCCGCGATTCTGAAAGCTGCTCAAGAAAAACAACTTCGCCTCGCGACAGCTGAGAACTTTCAATCGATCAGCGGCAAAGGGATCACCGGCATCGTCGAGGGCAAGCAAGTGGCGCTCGGCAATCCGCCGCTGATGCAGGACCAAGGCATTGCGACGGAGTCAGCCCTCGCTCGCATGCAGCAGCTGCGCGAGAGTGGTCAAACGGTGATGTGCTTGGCGGCGAGCGGCCAACTCGTGGCGCTGATCGGCGTGGCCGATCGCATCAAAGAGACGGCGGCCGGCGCGGTCGACCAGCTGCGCGGCGAGGGACTGCGCGTAATCATGCTGACCGGCGACAGTCGCACGACCGCTTCCGCAGTGGCGAAAACGCTGCATATCGACGAAGTGATCGCCGAAGTGTTGCCCGATCAAAAGCTCGATGCGATCAAGCGGCTGCAAGCCGAAGGGCATGTTGTGGCGATGGCCGGCGACGGCATCAACGACGCTCCTGCACTGGCCCAGGCGCACATCGGGATCGCGATGGGCTCGGGGACCGACGTGGCAATGGAGAGTGCCGGCGTGACGCTTGTCCAAGGCGACTTGCGCTCGTTGGTGCGCGCGAGACGGCTGAGCCGCGCGACGATCACCAATATCCGTCAGAATCTTTTTCTGGCGTTCATCTACAACCTCGTCAGCATTCCGGTCGCGGCCGGCGCGCTCTATCCGCCCTTCGGCATTTTGATTTCGCCGATCTGGGCCAGCGTCGCGATGAGCCTTAGTTCGCTGTCGGTCGTCGGCAATGCGCTGCGGTTGCGGTCGGCGCAGTTGTAAAAACTCCCGTTGGATTTCGGCAGCGCCCGAGGTGGCCCATCGAACGCGGCACATCAAGGGCCTGATGTGCTACGGTTCGGCTGGCAAGCTTTCGCACAGCCCGAAAACCCAACCAAGCGTTGACGTTCTCGGCAACCGCCAAGGTGGGCTATCGTAAGTGGTACATCACGCCGTGATGTGACCGCACCGGCAAGCCTGCCAGCCTTCACCTAGTTCTCTCAAAGGCGGCGAAGCGGTCAAAGAAGGAAAGCTTTTGCGGCACAGTCGGCCGCTGTGGCAGGTGCTGCACATCAAGGGCCTGATGTGCTACGGTTCGGCTGGCGACTACCTAGGCAGCTCAACATCGCTAGAGCTGGCAAACGCTATGTGGCTTTTGCCTCTTTCTCACCGGCCATCGCGTCCCAGGGGGCGATCTGTCGCAGTTGCTTGTCTTTAAGAACCCGGTAGCAATCGGGGAGATCGAAGTGCGCGAGCACGTTCAAGGGAAGGGCGGCTAAGGGCCACTCGTAGTGTTCGCTCTTGGCGATGTCGGTGTAGGAAGTGAGGGCGTTCTTGAGCGTCACTTGCTGGACGAGCGGCGAGAGGACCGCAGCGAAGGTCGCGGCCAGCGCGCCGCGCCCCTTGCCGACCAGGTGGATCTCGGTGTGCCCGAGGCTCTCGAGCCACTGGAGCACGCGCAGCACGTCGAAGGTCTTCTGTCCCAGGTAGGGCCGGTCGAGCATCATGCTGTGAATCGCGTAGAAATAGTCGCTGCCATACGGATTGTAGAACGAATTGGGTTGGCAAGTATCGGGCATCGATTCGCCGATTCCGCGGACGTCGCAGCTAAAGAGCGGCGTCTTCGGCTCGGCCTCGACCAGCTCGCGAATCAGCGGCTCGTTGCGGAGTTCATCGTCGCTCGACAGATGAGCCACGTACAACATGGCTCGCTTGCCAGCCTTCGGCGGCCGCGATTGCCAGTGCTCGCTGGTCAGGCGATAAACGATCGCTTCGATACCCGGCTCGGTTTCGACGCTGTAGGCTACGCCGCTCTTGGACGGATAACCGCGGCTGCCCAGATAAGACCAGATCGCATAGTCGGGAACCGAACTGGCTGGCGCCGCGTTCTTGTCAGCGCCACCATTCGCGTTGTCTTCAGCCAGAACTTGTCGCGGCAGCTTCAGCACGCGAGCGATGGCTCGGGGCAGGGCTTGGTCGTTGGTTCGGTTGCGCTGCTCGGCCAGACTATCGGCCTTCTCGGCGGTGAATTGGAAGACGGTCTTGGTACCTTCGAGCGCGGCGACTTGGCCTTTGGGCGTGCACCACAGCGTTTCATCTTTTTCGATCGTGAGCTTCGGTTCCTTGTCGGTATCCGAGATATTGGTGGAGCGATTGAACCACGCATACATCGCTTCGCGGTTCTCCTGCGAGTAGCCGTGCGTCGTCGGGCCGGTGAAGAGCTGGATGTTCTCTTCTTTGCCGAGCAGACCGTAGAGACGCCTGAGCCGCGCGAACGCTTCTTCGCCGCCGCGGACATCGAAGAAGTCCTTTTCCTTGGTCAGCAGGATCACTGGCTTGGGGGCCATCGCGGCGATGAAGTCGTCGTGATCGAGTCCCAGCGCAAGAGCCATCGGCGGGCACTGTTCGGTATCGGCTGGCAGTTCGTTTTCCAGATTGCGGCGGAAGGTGGTTACAAAGCAGCTCGGCGCCGCCATCGTCCAGCGCGTATCGAGTCCGCAGAGCCAAGTGGTCATCGTGCCGCCGCCCGAGTTGCCCGTCACCCCGATGTGGCGTTTGTCGACTTCGGGTCGCTCGAGCAAATAGTCGAGCGCTCGAATGCCGTCCCAGGCGCGCCACATGCCGAAGAAGTCGCCGACCAGGAACTGCTGGTTGCCGGCATAAAGATGCTCCTGCACGCCGACGCCGATTTCAGACTTCTTCAAGTCGTCGGTCACATACTGCAGCCGCTCGCCTTGGCCGATCGGATCATAGATCAGACAAACGTATCCGAGCCGAGCCAGGCCTTGCGCAAACGACTGATAGGGCTCGGCTGCTTTGCCGTTGGACGAATGACCGCACGTGCCGATGACGCCCGGCAGCGGATAGTCGCGGCCGGTCGGAATATAGAGGTTCGCCGTGACCGGAAAGCCAGGGCGGCTATCGAAGATGATGTTCTCGATCTTGTATCCGTCGCGCTCGACCGTGCCGGTGATGCGTGCGTTCAGCGGCGTGCGTTTCGGCTCCGGGCCGAAGCAGGTGCGAACGCGCTTGCGGACCGACTCGACATACGCTTCGGCATCCTCCTTCGTCCGCAGCTCTTCGAGCCGCCGCAGTTTGCCGCGCTCCAGTCGCCGCACCTGCTGGACGAACCATTCGTGAACCATGCGCGGATAGCGATTGAGCGGCTCGTATTTCTTCTCCGCCCCGTGCAGCGATTCAGCAAGCGATCCACCGGCCAGCAGGCCGCCCGAAGCGAAGCCGGTCCACTGCAGCCAGCGGCGGCGGTCAATGAGCATGCGATCGACCGGTTCATTGCCAAGCCAAGCGTTCATCGAAGGATCTCCTCAGGGTGGTGCGGGGCATAGCTTTTTGACCAACACATCTTCGTAATCCGACGCGTAAGCGAGGGACTCTTGTAACCCGACGCGTAAGCGAGGGACGAACCCGTCACAGCGGCCCGCCAAACCATGCTCCCCGCCCCTCACCCGCCAGCCCCTCTCCCCGAAGCGGGGCGAGGGGGAGCAGAAGAAAAATGGCCGGTCTTCACTGAAGCAGATTGTATCGGGCTCAATGGCGGGTTCGTCCCTCGCTTACGCGTCGGGTTCCATGAAAAATGCGTCGGGCATTGGGCAGGCTCATCATCATAAACCAACCCCCACCGCGTCGCTCGCCGGCAAACCGCGGGCTACCGCCCGGCGGCTGATTACAAACATCGCGCGGTAAAAGATTTTCTGGAAATAGGCCCATCAGCTGCTATGCTAGCATTTCAGCGTTTGACTTGGAAAAATGTTTCGCAAGCTGCAGGGAGGTCCGTTTCGTGTAAAAGGGGAGGGGAGCGATGGCAGCGCGTTCGAGTTGGAAAGGGTATTTGAAACTTAGTTTGGTGTCGGTGCCGGTGAAGGCCTACACCTCGACCAATAGCACCACCGCTATTCACCTCAACCAGCTCCACTCCACTTGCCATCGCCGCATTCGCTACAAGAAGGTGTGCCCCGAGCATGGCGAAGTAGAAAGCCACGAAATCGTCTCGGGCTACGAATACGCCAAGGACCAGTACGCGGTGATCGACACCGCCGAGCTCGAAAAGCTCCGCACCGAGAGCGACAAGTCGATCAACATCGACCATTTCATCCACGAGGACGAACTCGATTCGCGATATCAGAACGGTACTTGCTACTTCCTGCTCCCCGACGGACCGATTGGCCAGCAAGCCTATGCGCTGGTCCGCGACGTGATGAAGCAATCGGGCTTGCAGGCGATCGCTCAAGTCGTGATCTCCAACAAAGAGCAACTCGTGATGTTGCGGCCGATCGACAATCTGATCGGCATGTTCGTCTTGCGATACGCGGCCGAAGTCAAACCCACTTCTGCATTCAGCGACGAACTGGCTGACATCAAGCCGTCGGCTCAGGAACTGCAGCTGACGAAAATGCTGATGGAAGGGCTGACCGAAAAGAAGTTCGACATCAGCAAGTACACCGATACATACATGGAGCGACTGGCGGCGCTGATCCAAGCCAAAGTCGAGGGCAAGGAACTGGTTTCGCCCGAACCGACGCACGAACCGCGAGTGATCAACCTGATGGAC
>JBQCEI010000412.1:0-3142 GCA_051960375.1 Aureliella sp.
CCGCGCGGTCGAAGCGGCTCGCATCGTCGGCCTGGATATCGCCGGCGTCGACGTCATCGCCAAAGACATCTCGGTTCCACTGGAAGCGCAAAACGGCGGCATCGTCGAAGTCAACGCCGGCCCGGGCCTGCGGATGCACTTGCAACCGTCCGAAGGCAAACCGCGCCCCGTCGGTGAAGCGATCATCGATATGCTCTTCCCGCAAGGCGACAACGGCCGCGTTCCGGTGGTCGCCGTCACCGGCGTCAACGGCAAGACGACCACCACCCGGTTGGTCGCTCATATTCTCGCTCAGCAAGGCAAGCGCGTCGGCATGACGACCACCGACGGCGTCTATATCGGCGCCCGCCGCATCGACGATGGCGACTGCAGCGGCCCGCAAAGCGCTCGCAAAGTTCTCACCAACCCGATGGTCGATGCGGCGGTGCTGGAAACCGCTCGCGGCGGCATGCTCCGCGAAGGGCTGGCCTTCGATGCGTGCGACGTCGCGATCGTGACCAACATCGGCGAAGGAGACCACCTCGGGCTGGGCCAGATCCACACCCTCGAGCAACTGGCCGAAGTCAAACGCGTTCCGGTCGAAGCGGTCGACAAGGACGGCTCGGCAGTGCTCAATGCCGACGACCCGTTGGTGGCTGCGATGGCCGGTGCTTGCCGCGGCTCAGTCGTTTTCTTCTCGCACAACGCCGAGAACCCGTTGCTGGTTCGCCGCCGCTCGGAAGAAGGCCGCGTCGTCTTTACTCGCGACGGCTCGCTGGTGCTGGCTCACGGCGCTTCGGAATTCTCGCTGATCACGCTCGATCGGGTGCCGCTGACGCACGCCGGCAAGATCCGCTTCCAAGTGGAAAACGTGATGGCTGCCGTGGCCGCGACTTGGGCGCTCGGCGTGCCGGCTGAGATCATTCGCGCTGGGTTGGAAACCTTCTGCCCTTCGCTTGAATCGAGCCCCGGACGCTTCAATCTGTTCCAGATCAATGGAGCGACCGTGGTGGTCGATTACGGCCACAATCCATCGGCGCTCAAGAGCGTGCTGGAAGCGATCAGCAGTTTCGCCGGCTCGCGCCGCCTGGCGGTCTATTCGGCTGCGGGCGATCGCCGCGACAGCGACATGATCGAGCAAGGCCAACTGCTCGGCGACAACTTCGACAAAGTCTTGCTGTACGAAGGAAGCTACGTTCGCGGCCGCGAGCGCGGCGACATCATCAAGCTGTTCGGCGAAGGGCTCAAGCTCGGTTCGCGCTGCAAAGAGCAAGCGGGCTTTACGACTTGGCGCGAAGCGGCCCAGCGGGCGCTCGAGTTGGCTCAGCACGGCGACGTCGTCCTGCTCCAGGCCGACGAGGTCGATGAATCGGTCGCCTTCCTTCGCGAGATCGCGGCCCAGTCGATCGAACGCAAGTCGAGCATCAAGAAGCCTTAGGCAATTAAAGATTTTTACCGCGGAGGTATTGTGTGGCACTGGCTCTGCCAGTGTCTTCTTTTCGAAGTTTAAGAGCATGCTTATTCGGCTAGCCAGCCAATGCCAAACGATCCGGCAGTAGAACGCGTCGCCTCCGATCTGCGGCTTATGACTTCGAATAAAAGACACTGGCAGAGCCAGTGCCACACGATCACGATGCTTTGCAACCTGCGGTAATATCGAGTATGTCACGAAGCGCCTATGTGCATATTCCGTTCTGCATCCATCGCTGCGGCTATTGCAATTTCACGGTCGTAGCCCGGCGCGATGATCTGGTCGAGCCGTTTCTCGATGCGCTCGAACGGGAACTTGCCTCGCTCGGCCATCCCCGCGAAGTCGATACGCTTTTTTGGGGCGGCGGGACCCCGACTTATCTCAGCGGCCGCCAGCTCGATCGCTTGATCGGGCTATCTCGTCAGTGGCTGCCACTGGCCGCGGGGGGCGAATGGTCCTGCGAAGCCAATCCGCTCGATTGCACGGGCGAGAAACTGCACCGCCTGCGTGATGCGGGCGTCACGCGGCTGAGCGTTGGCGGCCAATCGTTCGATGATACGAAGTTAAAGCTGCTCGAGCGCGACCACAGCGGCCGGCAACTCTCGGAAACGCTCTCCGCCGCGCGATCGATCTTTCCCGATCTGTCGCTCGATCTGATCTTCGCTGCTCCGGGCGAAACTCTCGAGAACTGGCAAGCCGATTTGCGTTTGGCGCTCGAACATGGCATCGACCACGTATCGACCTACGGGCTGACAATTGAAAAAGGCTCGGCCTTCTTCGGGCGGCAACTGCGCGGCCAGCTCGCGTCGGTCGATGAAGCGCTCGAACTGAAGATGTATCAAACGGCGATCGCTGAGCTCGCTGATGCGGGACTCGAGCACTACGAGGTTTCGAACTTCGCTAAGCCGGGCCACCGTTGTCGGCACAACGAAGCCTATTGGCTGGGCCTGCCTTGGTTGGCCTTCGGTCCGGGGGCGGCAGGCTTCGACGGTCGCGTGCGCACGGTCAACCATCGCAGCCTGCATACGTACATGCGCCGCGTGCTCGCGGGCGAGAGCCCCGTGGCCGAGCGCGATGAGATCGACGACGAACAACAAGTGCGCGAGCGTTTTGTGTTCGGCATGCGGCGTTTGGAAGGCATTGATGTCACGGCGCTGGCCACGCCGAGCTTTCCCGAGCCCGAGGCGCTATTCGAACCGCACTTGAGCCGCGCGGTCGAAGCGGGTTGGTTCGTACGCGACGGCCACCGCATCCGCCTCTCCCGGGCCGGCCTCGTAATCAGCGACGCCCTGTGGCCCGATTTTCTTGGAAGCTGAACCACCTCGCAGCGCCATGCTCGTTCCCAGGCTCCGCCTGGGAACGCACTGTCTTGGAGGCTCCGCCTCCCCGAACCCGCCGCCCAAATATGAAGTTGCCCTCTTCGAGTGTGGCACTGGCTATGCCAGTGTCTTCCGCTTCGAAGTCGACGGTTCAGAAGGCCCAGTAATACGTTCCAATGCCAATCCATCTGTCGCTTAGAACAGTTGCAAGACCATTCGCCGTCGGAGGGCGTTTTAGGTCCTGAACGCCATGAACTTCGAAAAAGAGCCACTGGCATAGCCAGTGCCACACAAGGCCGCACAAAAAGGGCTGGCGTCAACGGGGTGCAATCGGGCGTGTCCTTACTGCTGCGAGGCGGAGCCTCGAAGACAG
>JBQCEI010000413.1:0-8294 GCA_051960375.1 Aureliella sp.
GTCATCCGCCAAGAACTGTTGCAGTACGATCCGGCCCTCGGCGAGCGTCCGGAGATCATCGTCGTCAGCAAAGCGGAACTGCCCGATTCGGAAGTGGTCGCTCAGATGTTGGCCGAAGACCTCGGCCGCGAAGTGATGCTGATCAGCGCCGTAACTGGCAGCGGGCTCAACAAACTGATCCAACGCATCGCCACCGTTCTGGCCGAGCAGAAGAACGCTTCGGTCGCCGGTTAAGATCAGCGACTTATTAAGATCAGCGACTGCCTACGCGGCTCGTTCCCAGGCAGAGCCTAGGAACGAGGATAATACTATGACCACTGCTGTGGAAACGATATGCGTCGACATTGGCAATAGCGGGCTGCGATGCGTGCGTGTGCCGGCGCGGCGCGACTCTCGGCAAATAGGCGTCTCGCCATGGGAAGGCGAAGTCTTGCGCATCTCGTGGCCGATCGGAGCCAGCCAGTCGATCGTCGGCGATAGCGCAGCCGATGCTGCGCACGCTCAAGCCTACTTGATGCACGCGCTCGAGGCTTGGCTAAATACCGCCGCGCATGCCGACGCTCATACTGGCGACGGAGCAGCACCTGCGCGGCGATGGGTTGTTAGTAGCGTGCAGCGCACGATCGCGTCGCATCTGCGGGCCTGCGTCGAGCGTATGGACGGCGGTCCGTTCCACTTGGTGACGCATACCGATTTGAACTTACAGGTTGCAGTCGATCATCCCGAGCAAGTCGGGATCGATCGCTTGTTGGCTGCCCAGGCGGCGCTCGCACACTCGGCGGCCAGTCGCATGATCGTGATCCAAGCCGGCTCGGCGATCACGGTCGATTGGGTGGTGCGACCCGAGCGCTTTTGCGGCGGGGCGATCATGCCGGGGGTGCCGATGGTGCTGCGGCTGCTCAGCCGCGGCGCTGACTTGCTGCCTGCCGTCGCGGCCGGCGAACTATTCGACTTGCCGCCGCTGCCCGGGACCAACACGATCGCGGCGATGACCGCCGGCGCGAGCAGCGCGGTAGTCGGCGGTGTCCAACACTTGATCGGCCGCTATCGCGAACAGTTTGGGCACGACACACCGGTGATCCTCAGCGGCGGGGACGGTCCGCGGCTCGGCCCGCATCTGGGAGCCAACGTCGTGGTCGTCGATCATCTCGTCTTGCGCGGCTTGGCCAGGCTCGCTTCACAGCTTGCGTTTGAGCCGATCCGGTAAAAACGGCCGGTTCGATTTTGAGGCCGCCGACACTGTTTCTAGCCGAACTGTGGCACAGCAGGCCTCTGCTGTGCAGAACCTGTCGCAGCGGCTGACTGTGCCGGTCTTGCTCTTAGTCTCTTTGACTGCGTGGCAGCAACGAGAAAAAATCTGGGTGCGGGCCGGCTGGATTGCCGGGTGCTGCACATCAAGGGCCTGATGTGCCACGGTTCGGCTGGATATCTCTTGCGCGGCCGAAAATGGAATGCGCCGTGTTGTACGGAAAGATATTCCCGGCCGTCGGGAGGCGAGCGGCAAAACTGCGACCTAGACTTCAGCGTTTTGAAGTCTGCCGCCAGCCACAGAGTCTCCGTCGATGTCGCACGGTCCCGCGATCGCGCAAGTTTTGACGTTGCGGGTTTGGGCTTTTCTGTGTGGCACTGGCTCTGCCAGTGGCTCTTTTTCGAAGTTTATGGCGTTTATGAGCCGGATCGCTTTCCGATGTCGGACTATGTTGCAAAAGTTTTTCGTGGAGGTTGGAGTGGCGTTCGAACGCTTCCCGGCCCTTCTGGCGCTTCAAACTTCGAAGCAGAAGACACTGGCATAGCCAGTGCCACACCGAGAAGTGCGCAACTTCAAAACGCGCCGGCGTTGCCCCAAGCACCTAGCCGTCGCGATTACCGATGGTTGCTGCCAGCGTTGTGCGCGGCGCTTGGGTGGGCGCTCGCGCTGGGCAATCCGAACTATCGCTGGTCGGACGCGCGCGATGTGCCCTACGGGGCCGACTTTTTGCAAGAGTGGGTCGCTGGCGACATGCTGCTGCATGGACAGGCCCGTGCGATCTATGACCGCGAGGCGTTTGCCCAGCGGCAGCACGATTCCGAGCGCGTCGGTTTCCAGTGGCCCGAGAGCCAGTTCTATCCCGCCGTCTACCCGCCTCCCTATTACTGTCTGGTCGCTCCATTGGCCGCCCTGCCCTATCGCGCCGCGGCGCTGGTTTGGCTGGCGATGATGATGGCTGCTTATCCGCTGGCCGTTTGGTGCGCCGGGCGCAGGCCGTGGAGCGGCGGCGATACGTGTGGCATGCCCGCGCCGAGCGACAGTCAAACCTTCTGGTGCGTCGTGCTCCTGTTCCCGGCGCTCTTTATGAGTCTGGTCATGGGGCAGAAGGGAACGCTGTGGCTCTTGATCGCGGTCGCCAGCTGGCAGCTGTGGCGGACCGAGCGAACATTTGCGGCGGGCTGCCTGTGGGCTCTGCTGACGGTGAAACCGACGCTGTGCTGTTGGTTGCCGCTGGTGATGCTGGCCAATCGGCAGTGGCGGTTTTGCAGCGGAGTCGCCCTCGGCGCGGCCTGCTTGTGGGGCATCACCACTTTGGTCGTGCCTCGATCGTTGTGGAGCGATTTTTATTCAGTCGTTCTGAGCAGCGGATCCTACCAAGAGCACGCCGGCTATCGCGACGGCTGGTCGGCATCCATGTTGACCTTATTCAGTGCCATAGGTCTGCCGCGCGGCGTGTCGCTCGGTCTGTGGGGCATCAGCGCAGCTGCGATACTTGGTTCGCTGGTCGGCCTGCCGCGCGACCTTCCCGTTCGCCAGCGGCTCGAGCATCCCGAGTTTCTGCTGCGGACGCTGGTGGGCACGGCGCTATTAAGCCCGCACTTCTATTTCTACGATCTGGTGTGGTTGATTTATCCACTGGCCGGTCTGTTCCGCTCGAGTCCGCGGCGGGCGATCGTTTATTTGGCTGTACTGTGGCTCAGCATGCTTTTTGTACAGCAGTCCGAAAACGGCTGGCCACTGGTTGCCCTCGCACTGTTGGGCATCTTCGGCCATGCGAGTGTGGCGCTCATGGGCTGCTCGAGTCGCGAAGCGACGGCACGCATTAGCCTGGGACGCGAGTCCTTTTGAGCCGACACGTCTTCGAATTAAACATTCACGCGTCGCATTCAGGCGTTTGGTTGTTGATTCGGTCAACCATTCACGCAGCTTCTGAAGACCCCTCACCCCCGACCCCTCTCCCCGAAGCGGGGCGAGGGGAGAGAAGAATATAAGGCGAGCGCAGCTCTTTTCTTTGCTCCCCCTCGCCCCGCTTCGGGGAGAGGGGGCCGGGGGGTGAGGGGTTGAAGCGGAGACGCGTTCAACCTTTGCGCAGGCCAACGACGGTGTGTCAGGCTCTGTGGCGGGTTCGTCCCTCGCTTACGCGTCGGGTTACATGAAGATCGCAACTGTGTCTTCAGAGATGTGTTATTCAATACGGACTGGCGTCCCAGGCTAACACATGTCGTCGCTTCGCGACTGAAGAACATTAGAAATCGCTGTTCTTAGCAAGCTGGTACTTCATTTGCTCATCTACCGGCAGTCTTGTCCAATCGCCGCAGCTAGGCTTGCCTCGCGTACTTTTCGGGGGCTCTTGCTCGGCGAACCGACTGATCGTCGGGCAACGTGCAACATCCATGATTGAGGAGAACCGGTATGAGCGTAGCGACTCGTGGGACAGTAATCGGTGTGTTTGATTCGCAGACTCGCGCCCAAGCGGCGGTCAACGAATTGCGGAACGTGGGCTTTACCGAATCACAAATCGGTGTGGCATCCAAGAGCGATGCGGTCACCGGTGCGCACGACGCGACCGACGCCGATGAAAACGCAGCCACGGGTGCGACCACTGGCGCCGCCATGGGGCTCGGCGCCGGCGCACTGTGGGGCATGGGGGTACTCGCCGGTGTGCTGCCGGCGATCGGACCAGTGATTGCCGGCGGAACGCTGGCGGCGCTGGCAGCCAGTGCCGCGACCGGAGCGGCCGCAGGCGGCCTGGCCGGCGCACTGGTCGGCATGGGCGTCAGCGAAGATGACGTCAAGTATTACGATTCCGAGTTCACCCGCGGCCGAGTCATCGTCACGGTCGACGCTGGAGCCCGAGCCATCGAGGCTCAGGAAATCGTCGCCCGCCACGGCGGCTACAACCGCACAACGGCGACCTAATGGCCTGTTGAAGCAACGATCTTGTGGTTTGTGTGCCACTGGCCTTAGCCAGTGTCTTCACCTTCGAAGTTAAAAGCAGGACAAGAAGAGCGATCCGTTCCAAGGCCAAGGGGCCTTGATCAAAGCAGTGGTGCCTTGGACGCCGCTTGACATTGGAAAATTAATTTCCCCGTCGCGCTTCACACTTCGAAAGGGAAGACACTGGCTGAAGGCCAGTGGCACATAACGCCGCGGAATTGGATGAGAGCCGGGCTCATTTCAACAGGCGAACGAACACGGCCGCCCTAGCGCTGGCTGTGAGATCCGACTGAGTGATGACAGCCGAGCTGAGCAGGAGCGTCTTAGCACCTCCTGCTCAGCGTCGGTGCTCGGTCGGCACGATGCAGTTCCCAGGAGGCTTGTTCATGGCTAAAGAGCCAAGAGGCGACGGATCGCATGATCGCAAAGCGGCGCAGCTCTGCGCCCAAGTTCGGCGGGCTCTCGACTTCGGCCTGTCCGAAGTGCTCAGCGAGAGCAGCACCGACGCGTACGTGCTGGATGTGATGCCGGCGCCCAACACTTCCCATCTGCTGGTGCTCGTCCAGCCGGCTGCGGCAGTCGATGCCGACGGCCTCCGCGAGCTGGAAGAGACTCTCGCCCGCCACGCCGGTCAGCTCCGCACCACCGTCGCCGAATCGATCCACCGTCGCAAAACCCCGACTCTCTCCTTCCGAGTCGTGCCGGTGTAAAAATCTTTACTCGTGCTCGTGCTCGTGCTCGTGCTCGAAAACAAAGTCCGTCGATTACGAGCACGAGCACCGTCCTTCGGACTGAGCACGAGCACGAGCACGAGAAAGAATGGAGGGGCGATTGCTCCGCGCTCTCTGCGCCCTCCGCGGTAAAAAACGGGGCGGGAATCAAGCTACAATGCGCTTGTGCGAGTTTGCGCAAATCCATCCCTCGTAGCAGAGACCCGAAGTGATGCAACGCAGAGAGTTTGTCTATAGCGGTGCGGCGCTGGCCGCCCTTACGGCCCTTTCACCTAAGGCATACGCGGCCGCAGACAGTCGCCCGCGGCGCGTGGGGCTGATCGGACCGGGCTGGTATGGCAAGTGCGATTTGCTGCAGCTGCTGAACGTCGAGCCGGTCGAGGTCGTTTCGCTGTGCGACGTCGATTCGAAGATGCTCGACGAGGCGGCCGATCTGTTTGCTTCGCGTCAGAAGTCGGGCAAGCGTCCGCAGACTTACAGCGATTATCGCCAGATGCTCGCCAAGAAAGAGCTCGACATCGTCCTGGTCGATACGCCCGATCATTGGCATGCCCTGCCGGCCATTGCCGCGATCGAATCGGGAGCCGATGTCTGGTGTCAGAAGCCGACGGCCGTCGATGTGCTCGAAAGCAAAGCGATTCTCGACGCGGCGCGTCGCCACAAACGCGTCGTGCAGATCGGCACGCAGCGCCGCAGCACGCCGCACTTGATCGAGGCCAAGAAACGCGTCATCGACGAAGGGCTGCTCGGCGACATCGCGCATGTCGAAATCTGCTGCTACTATCACATGCGCAATCGCAAGACCAAGGAAGACGCTCCCGATAAAGAGCCGCCGTCGAATCTCGACTACGAGATGTGGACCGGACCGGCGCCGATGCGCCCCTACAACGACATCGTCCATCCCCGCGGCTGGCGAGCGTTCATGGAATATGGCAACGGCATCGTCGGCGACATGTGCGTGCACATGCTCGACATGGTCCGCTGGGCGCTCGATCTGGGGTGGCCCAAGAGCATCGACAGTTCGGGCGGCATCCTGGTCGACACCAGGGCTCGCGCCAACATTACCGACACGCAAGTCGCCACGTTCCATTTCGATGATTTGAATGTCGTATGGACGCACCGCACTTGGGGCGCGGCACCCGATCCCGATTATCCGTGGGCCGCGATCATCTACGGCGACAAGGGGACGCTCAAAATGAGCGTTAACAGCTACGACTTCATTCCGCAAGGCAGGGGCGAGAAGCTTCACGGCAAAGCGGTCATCGAACTCGACAAGTTCCCGCGCGATGCCGAAGATCAGAAAAAGTGGGCTCTCGAACTGCACGTCGCTTCGGCGATTCGCGGCCACATGAAAAACTTTTTGCACGCCATCGATGAACGTTCCAAACCGGTCGCCGACATTGAGCAAGGACACATCTCGTCGGCCTCTTGCATCCTGGCCAACCTGTCGCAGAAGCTCGGCCGTTCGTTCACTTGGGACCCCGCGACGCACACGGTCGTCGGCGATGATGAAGCGACCGCGATGCTGAGGCGCAAATACCGCGAGCCTTGGCAGCATCCGGGGGCATAGTTTTTAACGCAGAGACGCGGAGTCAAGCAGAGGACGCAGAGAGGCAAGCCAATGAGGTTAGCGAGGAACGTTCTACGATGCATCAAGCCCCTCGCGTCCACTTGGGCTCTGGCTTTGAGCGTGGCAGTTGGCGGTATGGCGAAAGCTCAAGACGCAGCGCAGAGGTACGTGCCGCCGTGGATGTTCTCGGGCAGCCTCTACGTGGCTACGGTCGATGAACTATCGCAACACCACCAAGCGCTGCTCGAACAGGAGTTTGACGCCAGCGAAGGAAGCTTGGTTTGCATCGGCTCGGATGACCTGTCGCCTGACCATTCGCCGGCGAGCCAGCTCGATGCGTTCCTCCGCAAACAACCGTGGCAAAGCGTTACGAGCCATGCGGCCGCGGACTTGCTCGAGTCGAATTTGCAGCAGCAGCTCGAAAAGACGTTCGAAAAGCTCGATGGCGATTGCTGCGTGTGGTTGGATGCGCGAGTGCTGGCTGAGAGCGACGTGAAGACTCGCCGCTGGTTGGGCGAGCAGCTCCGCAGTTGCCTCAAGCGCGAAGTCACCGTGTGCCTCGATCGCAGCGAGCCAAACAACCGTGATCGCGATAGCGAGTCAGAGGGTACCGAATCAACATGCGAGCCCTTCGCTGGCGAGCTCGACTTGTTGCCGCAGATGCAATTGCTCTACGGCGACAGCGACGCGTCGCTGCCCGCCGCGAGCGATCGGCTGAGCATCGCGGTTCCCGGCGGCGCTTGGGTGCGTGTCCACGGCCGCGAATTGTTCAATCTCTCGCAGCTCAGTTCGCTGACGTTTGCGTATCCCGAGAACGGCAACAAACGCGACGGTGCGAGCTTGCGCTTGCCGCCCCGCGCTGTGTGCGACCTGGTGGCGATGCGGCGAGCGCTCGACGAGCGAGCTCGGCCGCCGTTTCCGGCGGATAAACCGTACGACCCTCATTTGGAAAATGGCAGCCTTGTGATCGTTGGCGGCGGTGGCACGTCGCTTGAGATTTGGGAAAAATTCATCGAGCTGGCCGGCGGAGCCGACGCTAAGATCATCGTGCTGCCGACCGCGGTGCCCGAGCCTGAAGAAGATCCGTATGAGGCTCGCGTCTTGCATCGCCTGGGCGTCCGCGACGTGCGCGTGTTGCCTCAGACCGAACGCGACGAAGTGAGCGATCCGGAATATTTGAAGCACTTCGAATCGGCCACTGGGATCTGGTTCGGCGGCGGCAGACAGTGGCGTTTCGTCGACGCGTATTGGGGCACGCCGGCCTGGCAAGCGATGATCGATGTCGTCCGCCGCGGTGGCGTGATCGGCGGTAGCTCGGCCGGCGCGACGATCCAAGGCGACTTGCTCGTCCGCGGCCATCCGCTGGGCAACCACATCATGATCGCCGACGGCTACCGCCGCGGACTCGGGCTGCTGCCCGGCGTGGCGATCGACCAGCACTTCCGCCAGCGCAATCGCTTTGACGACCTGGCGGGCGTCGTCGAGCGCTTTCCGAGCATCCTCGGCGTCGGCATCGATGAAGACACCGCTTTAGTCGTCGAAGCTCCAAGCCGCTGCTCGGTGATCGGCAAAGGAAGCGTCTGGCTCTCGCGACCCTCGCATGGCAATGAAGAACGCCACTACATTGAAAAACGCAGCGGCAGCCAGTTCGATCTCCGCGGTAAATAAATCATTTACCGCGGAGGTCGCGGAGAACGCGGAGAACGCGGAGGTTGAACTGCTTGGGGTCGTGGGGGGGGGGGGGGGGGGGAGGGTTGTATAGTGAAGAAAAAATATTTATTATTTTATAAATTATATTTAAATAAAT
>JBQCEI010000414.1:0-4886 GCA_051960375.1 Aureliella sp.
CCGAAGGGCTGGCAGGCGTTCCAACGCCACTCCAACGTCCACGGAAACTTTTGCAATATAGTCCGACATCGGAAAGCGATCGGGCCGATGAACGCCAGAAACTTCGACAAAAGAGCCACTGGCAAAGCCAGTGCCACACAGAAAAGCCAAAACGCGCAACTTCAAAACTTACGCGTCGGGTTACAAGAAGAGCGCAAGCGTGTTCGCCGATGTGTTGGTCAATAGGGACTGGCGTCCCAGGCTAATGCGTGCCGTCGCTTCGCGACTGAAGCACAGCATCCAATTGCGGACGGGCTGCGGCTTAGGCAATCTAGCCAAGCTGCGGGGGCAATTCCGACAGAAAATCTTCTGTTAACGGAATAACCCGAATTTTTTACCACGGGCTGCCGAAAAGAAACATTGACCATAGGTGACAGATTAAGTAATCACATCGCAAGCCAGTCTAGCAATTGGATTTAGGGCCATGAGTCGTGGTAGCGCTGGATGCCGGCTGGGTTTCATATCGCGAAGAAGGAGAGTCGCGTTGAGTCAGGGTAATGCTCGTCAGAAGCTTCGAAGACTTATTCGCATGGCCTTCGCGGCAACGCCAACCCAAACGTGGTTGGCTTCGGCGCTCGTGCTGGGAGCTTCGACGAACGCTCTCTTGGCACAAGCTCCTCAAGCCATTCCTTCCAGCGCTCCCCAGTCGATCACCGATCGCGGCTCAGCTCCGGCCATGGCGGCCGCAGCGGTCCCCTCGGCCGTATCGCCTGAGCTGATCTTGAAGTGGCTCAACAACGCCGCCGACGCGGCCGGCAAGCACGATACGCAGGCGGCTTGCACAGCCTTTGCCGAAGCGATTCGCGCTCGGCAGATGCTCGCCGCCCCGAGCGAACCGGTCAACGCGCGGCTCAAAGAAGTCGAAAAAATCCTGCTGTCGCAAAACTACAGCAAGCAGCAGATCCAAGACGCGATCAACTCGCTGCGCCCGCTCGACCAATCGATCGCCGCCCTGCAAGGGGCCGCTGCATCGCGCGGCCCGGCAGGGCTGAGCCTGCCAGCGCTCGGTCAACCAGCGCTCGGTCAGCCAACACAAGGCGCCATGGCTGCAGCAGCACCCGCCGCCGGCGGCATGACGCCTCCACCGCCGCTGACTCCCGTACACACCGCCAGCGCGCTGCCTGCGGGCATGCCGCCGCTGCCTGCGGGTTCAATGCCCGCTGGCGCAATGCCTTCGCCTGGCAAGGTCGTCTCGGCTGCCGGCGCCAATGCGTCTGCCGGCGGCGTGCAGACCGGAGCCTTCAACCCCAGCCTCGACGGCACTCGGCTGCAAGCCGCTGCTGCTCAGGGCGCGATTCCGTCGGATGCCGTTCCCGGTCCGCAAGGGGGCCAAGGGGGCGAAGAGCTGTATCGCCAAGGGCTCGAAGCGATGACGCAAGGCAATCGCGATCGAGCTCTCGAACTGTTCCGCAAAGCGTGGGACTACCAAGGCGAGCTCGATCCGGCGATGCGTTCGCAGCTGAAAGATAAACTGGCTGCACTGCAGGCTAGCCAACTGAACGTCGGCCGGCCCGAACAAGTGCCTGCCGGCGGGATCGACGGCGCCAATCAAGAAATGTTGCTGACGCGTTCGCGGCTGATGAGCGAAATCACCGGCGAGATCGCAGCGGCCGAAGCGCATCGCAACGACGAGCCGCAGATGGTCGCCGAACGCCTGCAAGCGCTTCGCAATAAAGTCTCGCAAGCCGACCTCGACGGCGCCGCTCGCAAGCAGATGCTCTCGATCGTCGACCGAGCCATCACGACGCACCAGCTCTTCATGTCGCAGAATCGCGCCGCGATCGATCAGAACATGAAGAACCGGCAGGTCGATGAACAAGTCGCGATGGAGCAAGAAGAAACCTACAAGATCGATCAGCAGATCGCTTCGCTGACCGAAACGTACAACGACTTGATGGAAGAAGGCCGCTTCGCCGAAGCCGAAGTCGTTGCCAAGCAGGTCGAGCAGCTCGACCCAGGTTCGCAGATCGCTGTCTTGCTTTACAACAACGCTCGCATGGCCAAGCGCGATGCCGAGTACAACAAAACCCGCAACGCTCGCCAGGACAACTTCATCGACTTGATGAACGCAGTCGACGAGGCGGCGCTCGTGCCGGTTGAGAAGCAGCCGCTGGTCTTCGGCGATGCACGCACGTGGACCGACATGACCAATCGCCGCAATCGGCTCAGCAGCGACGAACAGCAAGGCATGTCGCCAGCTGAAGCGGCGATCTACGAGAAGCTCAAGTTGCCGGTGCAAGTCGACTTCAAGGCTCGTCCGCTCGCCGAAGTGGTCAAGGTGCTCAGCGATATGACGGGCGTCCTGATGCACATCGATCCGGCCGGCCTGGCTGCCGAGGGACTCACGCCCGACCAGCCAGTCAATCTGAGCCTCGGCTCGACGCAAATGATCTCGCTCCGCAGCGCCCTGAACCTGCTGCTCGGACCGCACAACCTCGACTACCGCGTGCAGAACGAAGTGCTCATGATCACTTCGGCTCGCAGCACCGCCGAAGCGAACGTGACGCGAACCTACTCGGTCAAAGACCTGGTAATTCCGATTCCGAACTTCGTCTCCGATTACAACTCGGGCATGGGTGGCGCTCTGCGTGCCGCTTATGAAACGCTCGGCAATGGTCTGGCGGCCAAGACGATCGGCGGTCCGAGCTTCGGCACAGCGGCTCCACAGTCGCAGCTGGCCTCGGCCACGATGGACCCGAACGCATCGGTCCTCGGACAGATGGCTCCTGGCATGCCCGGCGGAATGGGCCCGGGGATGTTCCCGTGGGGCGGCGGTGGCGGTCCGGTCAGCGGCAGCAACCCGGGCTTCATGCAAGCCGGTGCGGTTCCGATCCAAGCTGGCCCAGCTCCGGCAAAGTACGACGAACTGGTCTCGCTGATCCAACAGACGATCGACCCCGATGCGTGGCAAAGCAACGGCGGCTCGAGCACGATCACCCCGTTTGCCGGCAACTTGTCGCTGGTCGTCAGCGCTCCGCAGACCACGCACGAGAAACTGGCTGACTTGCTCGCTTCGCTCCGCCGCTTGCAAGACCTGCAGGTGACGATCGAAGTCCGCTACATCACGCTGAACGACAACTTCTTTGAGAAGATGGGTGTCGACTTCGACTTCCGAATCGATGACAACAACCGAGGCGAGCTGCCGCCGGAAGATCAAGGCCGCAGCGTCACCATCGGTATGAATCAGAACTTCGGTACGACCCTGGTTCCGACCGCCGACCTCGACTTGACCTTCACGCAGGACAGCTTCAGTATCCAGCCACCGTTCGGCGGAGCTACAACGGGCGGCGGTAACTTCGGCTTTGCCATCCTGAGCGACATCGAGATGTTCTTCTTCTTGCAGGCCGCTCAAGGCGACAGCCGCACCAGCGTTCTGCAAGCTCCTCGCGTGACGATGTTCGACGGCCAGCAAGCCACGATCCAAGATACTGTGTCGCGTCCGTTCGTCGTCAGCTTGATCCCGGTGGTCGGTGACTTCGCCGTCGGCCAACAGCCGGTGATCGTGGTGGTCAACGAAGGCACGACGCTCAACGTTCAAGCGGTGGTTTCGCAAGACAAACGCTTCGTTCGCTTGACGCTCAACCCGACGTTCTCGCGCATCGATCGCGTCGAACAGTTCACCTTCCAAGGCACCAAGAGCACCAGCTCGGGTACGACGGTCATCGATCCTGCGACCGGCAAACCGACGAACAATCGCGATGAAGAAACCGAAGTCGTCACCGGCACGACGGTTCAACAGCCAGTGTTCGCGAGCACGAACGTCAGCACGACGGTGAGCGTTCCCGACGGCGGCACGATCCTCCTCGGTGGTATCAAGCGAATGAGCGAAGGCCGCACCGAACGAGGTATTCCGATCCTCAGCAAGATTCCTTACCTGAGCCGCCTGTTCAAAAACACGGTGATCGGACGCCAAACCAGCACGCTGATGCTGACGGTTACTCCGCGAATCATCATCCAAGAAGAAGAAGAAGCGATCCTGCTCGGCCAAACCGGCCCGTAACGCTTGCTCGTGACTCTTCCGAAAGCCAACCAAGCAAGGCACGTCCCGCAAAGGCGTGCCTTGCGGCGTTTTTAGTCCCGGATTTTTACCGCGGAGGGGCGGAGAGCGCGGAGGGAAACCCTTTATGGCAACCGCGTGCTGAGCAGAGTCGAGGCGTGCTCGGCTTCGGTGGCATGCCAAAGGAGCTTGCCAACGAGCTCCGCGCCAGTGGCAGTGCGCTTGATCGCGACGCGCATGCCCGCGGGCGTGGCGTGCTCGACGCTGGCTTCGCAGTGCGACTCTTCGCTCTCGAGCTCTTGATCGAGCTCAATGTCGGGCACAGTGGGAAACGCCGGCGAGAAACCGATGGTCAGCGCGAGCGACTTCTGGTCTTCAGCCAGCGCAAAGCGCACCCAGCCGCTTAAAAATCGCTCGCCCGTTTCGGCATGCCCTTCATGCGTGCTCCGCGTCCAGTGCCGCTGGTCGGCTTCAAACGCGGATGCACCTGATTCATCAGTCGGTGATTCTTCGAACGCCGATGCGCCGATGGTCGCCAGGTCGATGGGTGATCCATCGAAGGCTGGCGATGGTGCTGCGTCTTGAGGAACGAGCGTCGCGGCGGACGGGCCGATCGCTTTCCGCGTCCAAGGCGACTTGGGCACGAGATACGCTTCGACGAGGGCGGTGACGATCAGCCCCGGCAGCGCGCTCGCCAGACTAGGACTGAGCATGGCGACCAGGCCTAGCGCGTTGGCTTGTCCGCCCCAGGCGCACAGCCAGACGAATTCCGCGGCCGCGTGGTCTCGGCCCTCGAGCCCGCCGTGGTCGCCTCGGCCCATCCACTTCCAGCGCACGGCAACGCTGACCA
>JBQCEI010000415.1:0-2682 GCA_051960375.1 Aureliella sp.
CGGCACTCGGGCCACTTGTCCAGAGCCACGATCCGCAAAGCGTCATAGCGCGTGCCACTGCGAACTTGCTGGTCGTCAGCCATCTTCTTCGATGCAGCGAGCGCTGCACGCCAGCGGCTTTCAAGCGACGTCGAACCGCGGACCAGTTCGTCGAGCTTGCGGCCGGGCCACTGGCCGCTCAGGCTGAGGCCGTTGATGATGCCGCCGCCGATGACGACCGCTTGCCAGTCGCGAAGCTGTTGTCCGTCGCGCGGCAATGAGCATTCGAGCACTTGCTTGATCGTTCGGTCATCGCCCGCTTTTCCCGCGGCGATGGCGACGCGCCAAATCCATGGGATGCGGCGATATTCTTCGCGAGCATCGGCCGGCATGTTGGCAGCCATGGCCGTGATCGTCTCGGCCGCCGACTGTGCAGCAGCGGGAATCATCTGCTCGCGCACGTCTTGCGGTAGCGCGTCGTTGAGGATGTCTCGCGCGAGTTCGCCAGCGGCCGATTTGTCGGCTGCTGGAGCGGGCTTGCCGGTGCTCTGCACGTATACGATCACGTCGGCAATGTCTTGAGGTTTCAGCAATCGCTCGAGCCCCTCGGGCATGAGGCTGCTGCGAGTCGATGAGAGTTGCTCGAGTTCGGCCCGCTCGAGCGTCTCTTCTTTGCCTTCAGCCCCGCGGAGCGTGATCGCAGTGGCCGTCTCAGCGGCCAGCAAACCACTCACCACGCGGCCGTCGTCGGTGACGGCCGTGTACGACATGTAGCGACTGTCGAGATTGCGATTGGGGTCGAGAATCTCTTGCAAGAAGAACGCCGCAGGCTTGTTGCTCAGGGCTTGCAGATCGGGTCCGACCGCCGTTCCCGTGTCTTCGAGGCGATGGCACGTGATGCAGTTTTTGCGGAACAGTTCGCGGCCATGATCTGCATTGCCTGTCAGAGTCGCAGCAACCGCGTAATCGGCGAGCACCTGCTGACGATCGGGATTGAGCATGCCCGAGAGCAAACGCTCGGCTCGGGCTTTCACGTTCGGGTCAGCGTGAGCGAGCAAGCGCTGACGCCGTGTAGCATCAAGTTCCGCGATCGATACCTGCGAGCGTTCGAGACTATAGAGCAATGCTCGCGTCCATGTGTCGCGGCTAAGCAGGCCGTCGAGCACGGTCGCTTTGAGCGGCGGAGAATATTCTTCCCAGTGAGCGAGCAACTCGGTGGCGACTTCCGGTTGCCGCCCGCGCAGCAAGCCGGCGATGGCCGCTTGCTGCATTGCCGCCGAGTTCTTCGGAGTCAGCAGGTCGCTGAGCAGCTCGCGATCGCGCGCCTGAACGGCAGCGCCGTGACCGAGCACCGCTGCCGCCGCCACTCGCAATGCTTCGGGCGTCGCATCATCTCGGACCAGCTCGCGAGCCCGCTCGATCGCTCGATGGGCCTTGGCCATGCCAGGCGCTTTGGCCAGCTCTGCCGCGAGGCCGGGATCGCGCTCGATGCGGTCGATCAGTGGGGCCAGCGTGTTCCACTGCCACGGGGCCGACTGGTCCGAATCGCTAAATTCTGCCACGTACTCGAGGATGTGGTAAGCTCCCTCGCGTCCGGCCGCGTCGAAAGCGACCGGCACGATTTGAGGCGCCAACTTCGGAAGCTCGGCTGCGTTTTCTAGATAGGGCCAGGCCACGAAATTGCCGACCGTCTCGGGTTGCAAGCTGCTGAGCACCGCTGCGATCACGTAGCGGTCGTCCGCATGCGCTAGCGCCATTCGGGCAAGAGCTTCGACAGCGACAAGTTCTATCCAAGCCCCAAGCGTACAAGCTGCTTGTAAACGCACCTGGCCATCGCTGTCGCTGGCCAGTTCGCATACTCGATCGAGCAGCCTATCATTCGCTTCGGTATACACGTCCGTTGCGAACTTTTCGGCCAAGCTGAGTGCGAAACGCCTCACGCCGGGATGCGAGTCGTCGAGCGCTGCGTGGACGTCTTCAAGAGTTACTTGGCCGAGCTGGCCGAGCGTGGCAAGGGCTTGCAAGCGCACTTCGGGTCGCTTGGCCGTACGCGACAGTTTTCGCAATGGCTCGGTGACATTGCGGTTCGTCGCCTCGCCGTTCCAGACCAACAACTGCATGGCCATGTCGCGCTGCCAGCCATTGGCCGTGTCGAGCGCGGCCACGAGTTGCTCGGGCGTCAGCCGATCGAGCCGGGGCCACCGATGCAATTTTTCTGAGTCTCGCGGACGAACGCGATAGATGCGTCCCAGTGAACTTCCTGCGCGAACGTCGACTTCGGCCAGCGTCTCCTGCGGTATCCACCGCGGGTGTTCGATGACGAAGCGGTACATGTCGAGTATCCATAGCGAACCGTCGGGGGCTGTGCGAGCCTGCACGGGGCGAAACCAAGTATCGGTCGAAGCCAGGAACTCTTTGGAGACTTCATCGGCGGGGCGTTTGCCGATGAAGGTCGAACCTTGCGACGAAAGCGCCAAGCGATGCACCAGCAAGTTCACCGGCTCGCAAGTGAAGGCGTTGCCTTGGTACGCATCGCCCAAGACGGTGTCGCGGTAGATGCCCAACCCACACGCCGCAGTCGCTCGGCCGCTTGCGCCGGAAAGTTTGAACAGTTGCAACTGATCGCTCGCCGGAATCAAACGCTGAGCATCTTCATCAGCAGGCACCGATGATGCCCCAGGCGGTGGCGGCGCCGCGGGATTG
>JBQCEI010000416.1:0-7573 GCA_051960375.1 Aureliella sp.
GCTCTCGACTGACGGCGGTCGCCAGTTCTTCGATCGCGCTATTCGCTAGTTCAGCCGCCAGCACCAGGCCGATGCAGAGCAACAGTGCGCACCATTGCCACAGCGCGCAGCGAAGCACGATCGCTAAGACGATCACGGCGACGGCCATCGGGATGTGCACGAGGAAACTGGTCTGATCGCGCATGCCGTAGCGGATGCCGGCGGCCGCCAAAGAGAACTTGCGAATCCAGTACTTCATCGCTCGCTTGCGCCTTCGGGTTGCAGAGCGGCGATTAACCGCGCGAGTGATGGACCAGATGCGCTAGATCGCACAGCAGCAGCTTTTCGGTGGCCAGCCGCACTGCAGCGGTCGACCCCGGCAGGCAGAAGATAAGCACGCGCCCCGCGCGTCCGGCCAGTGCGCGACTGAGCATGGCGGCCGCTCCGATCTCGGCATAGCTCAGCATGCGAAACAGTTCGCCGAAGCCGGGCAGTTGAACCTCCAAGAGCGGCTCGATCGCTTCGGGCGTGCAGTCGCGCGGCGAGACGCCGGTGCCGCCAGTGATGAGCAGCGCATCGAGCTCCAATGCTTGCGCCTTGGCGACCACCGCGCGGATCTCTTCGATCTCGTCGCGGACGATCTGGCGATGCGCGATCTCGTGTCCAGCCTCGCTGAAGCGATCGACCAGCAACTGGCCGCTAATATCGGTTTCCAGCGTGCGCGTGTCGCTGACCGTGAGCACTCCGAGTCGCAGCGTGCGCTCGGCGCGGCGACGATGTTCTTGGGCGGGACTCGGAGTGGGATCGGGTGGCTGACTCACGGCGCTGACTTTGCGAAGAGAGAAAGTTCTCGGCTCTGCTCATCGCATGAATATATCAATTGCCGAGAACTCTTCCTCAGCGCTCTCCGCGTCTCCGCGGTGAAAAAAAATCTTTTACCGCCGAGACGCAGAGGATGGGAGCAGCCACAGGAAACTACCGCGGCACTTTGGACCAATCCTTGCGCTGGCGGCTGCTGGGGATGCCCATTTTTTTGCGGTACTTGGTGATCGTGCGACGAGCGACGGTGAGTCCCATCTTGCTCAGTTCGCCGACCAGGTCGTCGTCGCTGTACGGCTTCTGCTTGTCTTCCTTATCGATCAGCTCGTGCAGTTTGATGCGGATCGTATCCCATGCGACATCTTCACCGTCTTCGCTGCGCGTGCCGCCGACGAAGAAACGCTTCAACGGGAAGATGCCGCGCGGCGTCTGTATCCATTTGTCATCGACCGCGCGCGAGATGGTCGTCACATGCACACCGACCGCATCGGCAATTTGTTGCATCTTCAGCGGCTCGATGAACTCGGGCCCATCGTCGAGAAATTTCTTTTGATAATCGACGATCTCCTGGGACACTTTGAGAACGGTCGAGCGTCGCTGCTGGATTGCCTCGATTAACCAGTTGGCTGCTTCAATCTTTCGGCGGATGAATTCTTTCTCTTCTTGCGTCGCGGCTGGGTCGGCCAAGCGGCGGCGATAGTACTCGCTGATGCGCAGCGGCGGCAGGCGATCGTCTTCCAATCGCACCACGTAGCGACCCTCGGCGTCGGGCTCGACGATCACATCGGGAGTAACGATTGGCACGTAAGCTTCGAGGAAGGCCGCGCCCGGTTTGGGATTGAGATGGTGGAACTCCTCGCGCGCCGCCTGTATCGTCTCGATCGAGAAGCCGGTCTTTTTCTCGATCAGCGGCAACCGGTTTTCCGCCAAGTCTTCGAGGTGATCTTGGATGAGCACCTTCAGCTCTTCGTAGTACCGCATGTCGGAACGGAGCTGATTGAGCAGGCATTCGCGGAGATCGCGAGAGGCGATGCCCGGCGGATCGAGCGACTGCACAACCGCGAGCGCCTCTTCGGCTTTCTTGAGGTCCTCGCTGGTATGTTCCGGTGGAAGCAGATCGCGCAAGCTGGTCTTGAAGTAGCCACCGTTGCGTGCGTCGAGCGTGGAGATAATCCGCTGGGCGATGCGTTCGACGTCGGTATCGATTTCCAGTTCGGCTAGCTGATGATCGAGATAATCGTTGAGCGATTCCGGGCGCTCCAACGCGTTGGCCATCAAGTCGTGTTGACGGTCCTGGGCCTCCTGCATGCGGTTGCTCGAGCGACGGAAGTCGTCGAACGAGTCGGGCATCTCCGAATCCATGTTGGCCAGTCGCTCGAAGTCTTCGGTGTTCGACTGGTTGTCTTGGACGACGAGTTCCCGTTCGTCTTCGGTGGGACGATTGGGGTCTTGTTCCTCCTCGTCTTCGGAGAGTTCTTCCGGCAAGTTGGGATCGGCGTCCAGTGCCTCGAGCATGGGGTTCTCGTTCATCTCCTGTTCGATGCGTTCTTGCAGGGCCATGACTGGCATCTGCAGGATCTCCATCGATTGAATCATCTTGGGTGCCAGCTTCTGCGTCTGCAGTTGCTTGGTTTCCATGCCGAATGACAAACGCATGTTCGTATCCTCAAACGCCAATTCGGGGCGAAGTCTCAAACGATGCGGCGACGCAGCCGCCCGTCTTCGGGCAAGAAGCGGCTCGGCTCGGGCGACGCCTCCAACCTCTTCATTTTTGCAGTTTGCCGCCGCTTGGCAAGCTAGCGGAACGAAATTTGCAGCGATTGTCGCAGCGAGCCCGGCCGCCGCTGCGCTGGCCACTCATCTGGTGCGATCCGGCCGCACAATCGGATTGGCCGGAGCGACCCGGACGACCGGTTTCGCTCGAGGAGCCGGAGACGCAAAACGTGCCGCCACCGCCAGCTCGCTTGCGGCCGGAACCACTCGCCGGCCGAAAGCATCTCTCGGGGTTTCTCTTCCCCACAAGCTTACCTTGCAGTGATTCAGCTGTAGCGCATCGGCGATGCTTCATCGCCAGGGGCGATGTCGGTTCGTCGCAAATCAGCCGCCGGGCGATAGCTTGCAGTTTGCAGCAAGAAACCGGACGCTACCGCGTGCCGGCTGATGAAACAACAGGCCATGGATCGTGGCCGTGATCAACGCCTTCATGGAGGATCGCAACGTGCGCACTCATCTGGCAACCTTGCTCGCTGTGGGCCTCTGCTGCGGTAGCACGGGCATCGATGCGCTTTGCACCAGCGCGCACGCTCAGGATTACAGCCGGCTGCATCTGCCCGGGCCGCTGGGGCGCTACTTCGGCATCGGCTACAGCGCAGGTTACCATACCTGCGAGCCGCCTTGCTCTGGCTCCGGCTGCGCAGGCCCGGGTTGCACGGGCTTAGGGCAGGAAGTGCATAGTTTCGCAGCACCGGCTTATCGGCCGGGTCAAATGTACGGACCGGTAAGCGCCGCAGCTGCCTGTCCGCAATGTTCGCAGCCTGCGCCGCAGCCCAGCTTCGCCCCCGAATCGGTCCCGCCCGCGGCAGTCGCACCGTTGCAACATGCTCCCATCCAGCAGCCGCGGCGCGAGCCTGGTTCAACCGGCCCAGCTTCATCCGCCCCAGCTTCGTCGAGCCCGGCTTCAAGCGATCCTGCTTCGCCCAGCGACCGAGCCGGCTTCCTGAAACGCCTGCCGCATCCGAGTGTGCAGGGGCCCAAAAAAGCCGCGGTGGCCCGGTCGTCGATTCTGGAACCGGAAGCCCGATAAGACCTCCGCGGCAATCTTGGTGTCTTTGTGTCTTTGTGTCTTTGTGTCTTCGTGGTGAAACTCTTTTTGAACCACCCTCTTCGCGCCCGCGCTTTCCAGGGCAACAATTTGCGGCTCGCACTACCGACCGTTTAATCGATTGCCCGAGTGGAGAAAATCGCAACATGTTGGAACGTTCCCTCGTACTGCTCAAACCCGACTGCATCGAGCGCCGCTTGATGGGCCAGATCATCGCCCGCTTCGAGGCCAAGGGGCTGAACATCATCGCCATGAAGATGCTCAAGGTCACCCCCGAGCTGAGCAAGCAGCACTACGCCGAGCACGTCGCCAAGCCGTTTTACAAGAGCCTCGAAGACTTCATCACCTCCGCTCCAATCGTCGCCATGGCCATCGAAGGGCTCGACGCCGTCCGCGTGATCCGTGAAATGCTCGGTGCGACCAACGGACTGAAGGCCGCCCCGGGAACCATCCGCGGCGACTTCTCCAGCTCGCGGCAAATGAACCTGGTCCACGCCTCGGATAGCCCCGAGAGCGCCGCTCGCGAACTGGCTCTCTATTTCCAGCCCGGCGAAATCTGCGAGCACCAGTTGCTGATCACGCCGTCGCTGCGGGCTGGCGACGAAGCCTAAGCTCGTCGAAGATTTTTTTACCGCGGAGGCGCGGAGTGCGACCTCCGCGGTGAATGTTTTTTACAGCGCGTATGAGAGAAGTTTGCGTTCGGTATCCAGGGCGGCTTGGATCCGATCGGCCATCGCGACCCAGCGCTTGTCGCCCAGCAGCGTCAAGCCGCGCGGGCCCGAAATGACCACTCCAGCCAATTGCAACTCGCCTAGCAACGTATCGAGTGGCGCGAGATGTTCGGCCGCTTCCACCGCGATCCACACCACCGCTGCTCCGCACGAGATCGTGTGCTTGAAGATGCCGCCATGCGCGGCCAGTGCGGCACTTAATCCTTGGCACTGATGATGAGCCACGGCGACGCGTACCAAGGCTTGAGCTTCGCTGGCCCAGCGAAACTCGGCGCGATCGAGCCATAGCCGCGTTTCTTCCGCGCCCGGCGCAATGCGCGTGAGCTCGTGGCGTCGCGGCAACAGCGTCGCAACTCGATCCGCCATCCCTGAGAGCGAGTCGAGCGGTCCGGACAGCCGCACTAAAACTGTAGCCGGCTCTTCGATCTCGAGCGCCGCGATCGGCAAGGGTTGCCCCAGCAGCTTGAGAGCGACATCGAGCGCGGCCGCGGCGCTCGGCGCTTCATAGCGCAGCGTCATGCTCGCTTCGGGCCTTGGAAAAACTTTGATCGTCGCTTCGGTGATCACGCCCAGACGGCCGTAGCTGCCGACGACCAGCTTCGGCAGATCGAAGCCGGCCGCGTTTTTGACCACCTTGCCGCCGCCGCGAATCTCGCGGCCCGCCGTGTCGCACAGGGCCACTTCGAGCATGAAGTCGCGCAGGCCGCCGTAGAGCAAGCGGCACGGTCCGCTGATTCCGCTGGCGATCGAACCGCCGATCGTCGCCCCCCGCTCGACAAACACCGGATCGAACGGCAGGTATTGTCTCTGGGCAGCCAGCGCTGCGGCCAGCTCGCTGACCGGCGTACCGCCGCGCACGGTGATCAGAAACTCCGACGGATCATAGCTGACGATCCCCGAGTAACCCCGCATGTCGAGCAGCGTCACCTCGGTGTTGCCGGCCATCGACAGCGACGACTTGGTGCGAGCGCCGACCGGCAGCAACCGGCGGCTCGACGCGCACAGGTCCTGGATCTCGGCAAGCGTTTGAGGTTGGTGGAGCTGAGTTGGCTGAATCATCAAAGTTGCTATTGTCGGTGGGAGTGCGTTACATGCGGCTGGCGATGCCAGCTCGTTCCAGGGGATGAGCGCCGTAGAGCGACAGCGCGGGGGCCTCGGCGCTGGGGAACATCTTGCCGCGATTGGCGATCTCCAGCGGATCGCAAGCTCGCCGCATGCGCTGCATCGCTTCGATCGAATCGGCCGAGAACATGCCTCCCATGAACTGCCGCTTTTCCATGCCGACGCCGTGCTCGCCGGTGATCGAGCCGCCCAGATCGATGCACAGCTGAACGATCTTAGCGGCGAGTACTTCGGCGCGCTCGAGCGCATGCTCCTGGCGACCGTCGAACATGATCAGCGGATGCAAGTTGCCATCGCCGGCATGGAACACGTTGGCCACGGCGATGTTGGCTTCGCGGCTGAGCCGCTGGATTTCTTCGAGCGCTAGCCCAAGTTTGCCGCGCGGCACGACGCCGTCTTGAACGATGAAGTCAGGACTCAAGCGACCGACCGCCGAGAAGACGCTCTTGCGGCCTTTCCAAATCGTCGCTCGTTCGTCCGCATCGCGAGCCACCCAGACTTCGCTCGCGCCGCTGCTGGCGATCAGTTCGGTCAGTTTCACGCGATCGGCAGCCACTGCTTCGGCCGTGCCATCGAGTTCGACGATCAGCACCGCTTCGACACCACTCGGGTATTTCGCGCCGACCGCAGCGCTGGCCGCTTGCATGCTCAGCACGTCCATGATTTCCATGGCCGCCGGCAGCAGGCCGCTGCCTATGATGCGAGCGACCGCTTCGCCGGCGGCGGTGAGCGTCGAGTAGCCGGCCAGCACCGTATGAAAACTTTCGGGCTTGGGCATCAACCGCACGGTGATTTCAATGGCGATGCCGAGCAAACCTTCGCTGCCGACCATCAAGCCGCAGAGGTCGGGCCCGATGCCTTCGCCTCCTTCGGTGCCGACGTCGACGACTGTGCCATCACCGAGCACCATCTTCATCGCCAGCACGTGATTGCTGGTCATGCCGTACTTAAGGCAATGGGCGCCGCCCGAGTTGAAGGCCACGTTGCCGCCGATCGTGCACACTTGCTGGCTGCTTGGATCAGGAGCATAGTGCAGCCCCGCGCCGGCGACCGCGGCGGTCAGTTTCGAATTGATCACGCCGGGCTGAACGACCGCCACACGCCCCGGCAGATCGAGCCGCAGGATCTGGTCGAGGCGATTGAGAGCGATGACGATGCCCTCGGCATGCGGCAGCGAACCGCCCGAGAGACTCGTGCCGCTGCCGCGAGCGACGAACGGCACACCGAAGTGATGGCACAGGCGGACAACGTCGATGACGTCCTGCGAAGTCGCCGGCATGACGACCGCCTTGGGACGGACGGCAAACGCGGTCAGCCCGTCGCTTTGAAACGCAGTGAGCGCCGCGGGCTCTTCGAGCAACCGGTCATGGTCGGGAAAAAGCTGACGCAACTGCGTCATGAATCCAAAGCGCTCGTCCTGCATGGTGTTCAAGTCTTCTCCGCGCTCTCCGCGCCTCCGCGGTAAAAAAACGGTTACGCGTGCTGACCTCTTAGCCAGCCGCAGTCGCGGTCTCTTTCAAAGCTGCAAACGCTGCGGCCAGTCCGGCTCCGCGCTCGAAGCTATGCCCTTGCTCGCTCAAGAGTCGCTCCAGCGCACCGAGGATCAGCACGACGTTGGCCTGAGTCGAGCTGGCGCCCATCAAACCGATGCGCCAAGCTTGTCCCTTGAACGGGCCAAGCCCCGCGCCGATCTCGATGTTGTAGTCGCGCAGCAAAGCTTTGCGCACCGCGGCATCATCGACTCCTTCGGGAACTTTCACTGCGTTGAGCGTCGTCAGCGAGTGCTGCGGAATGTACTCAAGTCCCATCGCTTCCAGACCCGCGCGGAGCATGCGATGATTGCGCACGTGGCGTTCGATGCGCGCCGGCAGGCCCTCCTCGAGCACGATCTGCAGCGCTTCGCGGAGCCCATACGTCATGTTGATCGGAGCGGTGTGGTGATAGACGCGTTCGTTGCCCCAGTAGCTGCGGAGCATCGAGACGTCGAGGTACCAGCTGGTGACTTTGCTCTTGCGACGCTCGATCGCGTCGACGGCCCGACCCGAGAAGGTGATGGGCGCCAGGCCCGGCGGACAGCTGAGGCACTTCTGCGTGCCGCTGT
>JBQCEI010000417.1:0-12957 GCA_051960375.1 Aureliella sp.
GCTCGGTCAGGCCGTACTTCAAAAACGTTGCAGCCCGCTGGTCGCCGAGCTCCGCAGGCGTGCGAACGTCGGCAAGGGCAGGGGAGTTCGCATCGGTCGACTGGACCAGAGCCGCAAACACGTCTTCATCGAGATCGGCCGGCAAGTAGATCGATTCGGTCAAGTGCCGGTAACCGCGCTGGGCGGGTTCGGAAAGCGTGTTGAGCCAAGCGGCAGCGTCGCCCGGCTCGTCGCCCGCGACGCTCGACGGTGACCAGCAGGCCAGATGCAAGAAAATCAGTGAAGTCCAGAACCCTCGTGGCAGCATAGATAGCCTGTGCATGAGTGGAGCTATCAAACGAATGCAAACAAAATCAGCCGCGGGGCGTTAGCCCGCGGTTCACACGCTGCTAACCGCTCGAGTAAGACTTATCTTAACGCGCTGTTGCACCTTGCTGCCCACTTGCGCCGGCTCGTTTTTTACCGCGGAGGACGCGGAGAGTGCGGAGAGCACTGCGACTATAGCGCATGCCCGTTGCCGGCGTGCCCATTGCCGACAGGTTTAGCCGGGCCGCTGCCGCGGGTGAAGGCTTCGAGCATTTGCGGCGGCAGCGAACGAATGTGCAAGTCGCGTTGCGGGAACGCCATCTCCACACCTGCGGCGGCCAGCTTGTGATGAATCTGGGTGTGCAGTTCATGCACCGTGTCCAGACGCACATCGAGGTTGGCCAAAAACGCGCGAATCGTAATGCCAATCGAGCTGTCGCCGAAATTGTCAAAGACAACTGTGGCGGCCGGATCTTTCATGATGTTGGGATGAGTATCGCAGACCGTTCGCAAGATGCGACACGCCTTGTCCGTATCGCTACCATACGCCAGGCTGACCCGAATCTGAATGCGGTTGGTCGTATCGGAGAGCGTCCAGTTGAGCAGCTTGCCGGTGATGAGGTCCTTGTTGGGAATGATCAGTTCCTGGCGATCCCAATTAACGACCGTCGTCGCCCGCATGCGGATCTTGGAGACGCTGCCGGTGACGCCATCGAGCGTGATCACGTCGCCGACGCGAATTGGTTGCTCGAAAAGCAGGATGAGGCCAGAGACGAAGTTGGCAAAGATCTCTTGCAAACCGAAGCCCAAACCGACGCCGAGGGCCGCCACGAGCCACTGGATGCTCGACCAACGCAAGCCGATCGCGCTCGAACTGGCGACCACGCCCAGAATGAGAATCGCATAGCGGCTGAGGGTCGAGATCGCATAGCGAGCCGCGCCGGTCAGCGGCAAGTGCTGCAACAGCGCGATTTCCATCAAGCCCGGCAGGTTGCGACTGGCGATGACCGTCAAGATTGCGATCGGGATCACGACGACGAGGTTGGCCAGCGTGATCGTGACCACTTCGTTCGGCTTGCTGCCTTGCACGTCCCACAGTTTAAAATTCTCGAGCATGCCGATCGCGGGCAAGACGTCCGACCAGATGACGCTGAAAGCGGCCAGGCCGCTGACAATCATGAAGCTGGTGACCAGCCGCATCGTCTGTTCGTTGATCGCCGTCAGATTGAACTCGGGTTCTTCCGGCGGGCTGCTGCTGACCGTCTGCGACGGGTCGCGCTTGGCTGCCTCGGCCAGACGCTGTTTGGCTTGCAACACCATGATCTTGCGCCGCGAAAGCAACAGCCAGCGGCGCAGCAGGCAATACACGACCAGCAATGCGACCAGCGACCAGAAGCTGCTGTGCAGGTGCAAGGCCAGGCGCTGAGCGGTGTAGTGAAAGCCGATGTAGCTGAGCGCGGCCAGCAGAACCGGACTGAAGACGATGATCGGATACCAGGCCCAGCGCAGGCGATCAAACCAGCCACCGGGATAGAGCCGCAAGTATTTGGCGAACACTCCCGAAGCGGGAATAAACACCCGCGCCGAAAAGGCGAAGATCAAACCCATCAGAACCAGGAAGGCCAAGCGGCCGAGCGACGATTGCCAGCGCGTGTTGGATTGGCCTTCCATCACTCCGACCAGCGCCGCAATCGGCGTCGCCAGGTCGATCAGCCAGCGAAGATTGACGATCAGCAACCGCGCCGCCGTCTCGGACCATTCGAAATGTTTGACACCCAGTCCGCTCGGTCGACAGAGCTGGCGCAGGAATTCGAACGGAGTGAACACTGCGGCTGCGATCAACAGTCCGTGCGCGATGGCCCTGGCGAAAACTTCGCCGTGATCCTCGAGCACCGTCAGTCGCCAATGGAAAAACAGCAACACCAGCGGCACCGGCAGCGAGATGGCGATCGTCAGCAACAGCGACTGCGTGGTGAGAAAGAAATCGGTCGTCGAACGCTTGGCCGCTTTTTCACTGGCAACCGCCAGCGCCCGCCGCATGCGCGTATGGTTGAACAGGACGGTCAAAAAACCGACTGCGAACAACATCAGCCACCAGGGGCGCATGCGGACGTCTTGCCACATCAACGCTCCCAGTTCGCGCCAATTCGAGTAATCGACCAGCCAGCGAAACGCTTCCGCCGCTTGCGTGAAATCTGACTTGCCGAACTGCTCGCTGCTGCGAATCCACAGCACGTGCTTTTCGATGAACGATCGATAGTCGTGGACCAGCCCACTGGTCTGCGTTTTGAGATCTGCGACTTGATAGAGCTCATTGACGTACGTATCGATATCGAGCTTCATGAACTCGATGAGTTCTTTCTCTTTGGTCAGCAAGCGATCGTAGGCCGGCCGCAGGTCGGTCGCTACGTTGCTCGGCATGATGACTTTCTCGGCACCTGGCATCGTACTGCTGGGGATGTCCGAGCTGCTATCTTCGCTCCAGGAGTTGATCTGCTGCAATGCGTCTTCGAGTTCGAAGAGCATCGCATCCATGACTTGCGCTTCTTGTTGATAGTGGCGGATCTGCCGCTCGAGCTTCTGGGGATCGGGCAGTTCATTTCGCTGCTTGCGGAGCATCAGACCCACCCAGCTGTTGAAGCCGGCCACGACGTCTTGCCCTTGCTGGGGTTCGACGCGGGTCATCATTTTCGAGTAGCGATCTTTCCACTTTTCCAGCATCGCCTTGGAGCTGTTCAGCTCGTCGTTGATCTCGGCCTTCTTCTTGGCCAGTTCGAGCCATTCGTTGATGCGGCCGAGCAATTGCTGCCCGAGGGCGTGCAGCGAGGCGGGAGCTTCCGGAACCGGCGGAATCTCTTCAACCATACGGCGCACTTCTTGCCGCTGCTGCTCGATGCGGTCTTGGCGGACACGATCGATCTGTTCGTGCAAGCGGCGCACGCTGTCCTGCAGATTCTTTTCCTCGGCGCGGGTGAGCTCCAGTTGCAGCGGCAAGAGTTCGGTTTCCGCTTCGTAGACGCGTTGCTCGAGCTCGAGCACTTGAGCTTGCTCGCTGGCGGCCATGCGCTGGGCCATCTGCGACCAGGTGAGCGCTTCCTTGAGCAGCGGCTCGGCGGTTTGCGCCGGCGGGGCTGCAGCGTTCTCGCGATCGAGCTGCTCTACCTTGGCGCGGGCTTCGGACAATAGCTGCGGCAATTCCTTGCGGCGCTTTTCGCGCAAGTCGATCTGTTCGCTCAGCTTGGTGCGCTGTTCGGTCAGCTGGGCCAGCTTGGCTTGCTCGTCTTGCAGCTCGCGTTGCAGCTCGTCAAAACTGAGAAAGCCAAAATAGGAGGCATCTTCGACGCGCGGCGTCTGCTGCTCCTTCTTTTGCTTGGCCTCGGCCAAGGCCCGCGGGGCAGCGGCCAAGCGGCCCGCCAAGTCCTTGCGCATGCGCTGCGCGTCATTCGCCGCCTTCAGATCGACCAGAGCTCTTTGATAGAGCGGGACGAGCGCGTCCTTCAGCTCGGGTTCCATTTCGGCCGCCCGCTGCACTTGCTCCAGTCTCGCATTGATCGATTCGGTCGACAAACCGAGCGTCGCGGGCGTTGTGGCCGGTGCGGTCGTTGCCGGTGCGGTCGTTGCCGGAGGCGTGGTGGCTGCGGGCGTTGCAGGAGGCGATGCTGCCGCAGGCGCTGCAGTTGCCGAAGCAGCGGTCGATGTGTCGGCATCGCTGGCTGCAGCGGCGGTCGCGGGCCCAGCTTTCTTCGGCGCGCCGGCGCGAGGCGCGTCGCCGGGGCGCTTGGCAGACGTTGCGTCGGCTCCGACGCGATCAGCTGTCGGCGAGCCCGATGCTGGTGGATCGTCGCTGGCGTCCTGAGCGGTCCCGGTCGAGAGATTGACGTCGGGGGGATTGAGTTGGAGCTGGGCCGCAGCCGGCCGCGCGCTCAGCCCGCCCATCAGACAGACAACCAACAGCCACACGTATCTCGCTTGCTGTTGTCTCCACATTGCACCATCCTTTGTTCTGGAGCCGCCGTCACAGTCGATGTTCCGGCCGCCGCATCCGTGCTCCTCCTGCGCCAATTACCCTGTGTACCCAATCTGACGAAAATCGACAATCCCAACTGCCCTGTACGGTTCCGGGACCGGATGTCTTCTGAGTGTGGCACTGGCTATGCCCAATACTGTCCGGAATTTTATAACCCGACGCGTAAGCGAGGGACGAACCCGCCATTAAGGCTGCGTAGTCGATGTTTAGGGAACGGATCAGTACTTGGCGCGCAAGGGGCGATCACCGTCGGTACCCTGCGGGCCAGTTCAACGACGCATCCTCTGCTCTCCTGCCATGTCACCACCGAGGCCAGTAGTCGGATATCCGCTT
The DNA here is from genome assembly GCA_051960375.1 of Aureliella sp. Classification (GTDB taxonomy): domain Bacteria; phylum Planctomycetota; class Planctomycetia; order Pirellulales; family Pirellulaceae; genus Aureliella. The sequence continues at coordinate 4,667 of JBQCEI010000417.1, forward strand.
CGCTACAGGGTGCTGTCCGCCGCTGAGGCAGGTTCGTCCCTCGCTTACGCGTCGGGTTACATGAAGGTCCCGGACAGTATGGGGCTATGCCAGTGTCTTTCGCTTCGAAGTTGAAGGGTCGGAAAGACCGACACAACGTTCCAGTGCCAAGCATCCCCGAAGAATCGGGCTGCAAGACAGGTTGCCATTGGACGGCGTTTGAAGCCTTGAACGCAATAAACTTCGAAGAAGAGCCACTGGCATAGCCAGTGCCACACTCTGAAGCGCACCCTCCGCGTCCTCCGCGGTGAAAAAACAGGCAGCTTGCACGCGGCATCGGCGTGGTCGATAGTAAATACCCGCCATTACCCATCCAACCTCCGTGAGGAACCGCGTATGTGCCCAATGCCCTCAACCGCCAAGAGTTCGCTGATCGCCCGTTGGCTACTGAGCAGCGCCGGATTGCTCGCTATACTTGGGACCGCAGCGCCCTCCGCGCAGGCACAACCTCAGAACCCAACCGCGTCGCAGCAGGCAACGAGAAGCTCCATGATTCCTTTCTACATCGGCACCTATACCTCCGGCAGCAGCAAGGGCATTCATCGCTGTGTGCTCGACACGAGCACCGGCAAGCTGCAAGACCTGGAGCTAGTCGCTGAGATCGACAATCCATCGTTTCTGACGATCCATCCGACGCTCGATGTGCTCTATGCGTGCAGCGAGATCCGCCGCGAGGGACGACGCGAAGGAGCTCAGCTGATGGCTTACAAAGTCGGCAGCGACGGCAAGCTGACGGCGATCGGCGGCCAGCCCAGCGGCGGCGCCGGGCCTTGCTATGTGTCGACCGACAAGACCGGCAAAGTGGCCCTCGTGGCCAACTATGGCAGCGGCAGCATTTCGTCGCTGCCGATCGCCGACGACGGTTCGCTGCAGCCGATCGCGTCGAACTTCCAGCACACCGGTAAGAGCGTCGACCCTCAGCGGCAAGAGGGCCCACATGCTCATTGCATCATGGCCGATCCGAGCAATCGTTATGCATGCGCCGTCGACTTGGGGCTCGATCAAGTGCTGGTCTACGCGCTCGATGTCGCCACCGGCACAATGACGCCCAAGCCCGAAGGCAACTATCACGCACCTCCAGGCTCCGGCCCGCGGCACATCGCTTTCCATCCCGACGGAGCCCATGTGTTCATCATTCACGAGATGGGCAACTTGCTGGCGGCTGCTCGCTGGGATTCGGCGGGCGGCAAGTTCACGCCGCTCGGTTCCGTGAGCACGCTGCCGTCCGATTTCAAGGGCGAGAATACCACTGCGGAAGTGCTGGTGCATCCCAGCGGCAAGTTCGTCTACGGTTCCAATCGCGGACACGACAGCATTGCGATCTTCGGCTTCGATGCTCAAACCGAAAAGCTGACGCCGATCGGTTATGCATTGACCGGAGGCAAGACGCCGCGCAACTTCCGCATCGATCCGACGGGCCAATTCCTGTTGGCCGAGAACCAAGGCTCCGACTCGATCGTCGTCTTCAAGATCGACGCGGCCACCGGCAAGCTGTCGCAAGTCGGCGAACCGCTGAGCGTCGGCGCTCCGTGCTGCATCAAGTTCTTTAGCCGTAGCGGGTCGCGATGAGCGGCCTAACGGTCGATGATGCGCTCGCGCTAGCGGTCGAAAAATTCCGCGGCATCCCGGATAAGGCTGGCCAGCCCTACATTCTGCATCTGCTGCGGGTGATGCTGCAGCAGAGCGACGACGTAGCGCGGCAAGTCGGCGTGCTGCACGATCTGGTCGAAGACACCGACGTGACGCTGGACGACTTGCGCAAGCGCGGCTTTTCCGAAGAGGTGGTCGAGGCGATCGATGCGCTAACGCATCGCGACGACGAGAGCTACGCGCAGTATGTGCTGCGTGCGGCCGCCTCGCCGGTGGCTCGCCGCGTCAAGCTGGCGGACCTCGAGGACAACTACCTGCTCGGCCGAGTCGCTTATCGCCGCGACCATCAAAGCGAAGATGCCCAGCGCATCCAGCGCTACATCATCAGCTATTACTTCTTGACCGAACAGCTAGACCGCGCGAGATATCTGGCCGCGATGGAAAAGGTGGACCCCGAATAACGGACGAATTTTCCGCGCCCTTCCGCGTCTCCGCGGTAAAACCTCTTACCGGGCCAGCCGCACGGTCACATGCGTGCCGTGTTGCGGACGGCTTTCGACCCGCAGGTCGCCACCCAGGGCGGTCAAGCGTTCGCGGAGGTGAAAGAGACCGAACGTCGTGTGGTTCTCGTGAGCCAGGGCCGGCGTGAAGCCGACTCCGGCATCGATCACTTCCAGCACGACATACCCGTCCTCCAGGGACAAACGCAGCTGAGCTTCGGCGACGAACGCGTGTTTGACGACGTTCAGCAGGAATTCGCGGGCTGCTTGGAACAAGAGATCGCGTGCTTCTTCGCTGATGGGATTGGCCGTGGTGTCGACCGTCACTTCGATGGTGAGCCCATGCTGATCCTGCATGTGAGCGGCCAGCCACTGCAGGGCTGCCGGCAAGCCTTGCGTGTGCAGGACCGGCGGCACGAGTTCAACGGCCAGCGTCCGCGTGGCGTCGATCGCCACGTCGATCACCGTCGCGATCCCGACCAATCGCTCTTGTGCATCTTGCAGCGAGTTGTCTTGCGCAAGCGACTCGACGCGCATTTTGGCGGCGATCAGTAGCTGCTGAAGATGATCGTGCAGGATCTGTGCGAGCCGCGTCCGCTCGCGCTGTTCGGTGCGCGACAGTTCCAGCGCCAAGCGGCGAAGTTGTCGGCTGGTCTGTTCGGCCAGCTTCACCGCGGCTCGCAGGCGATCTTCGCTGTCGACCAGTTCCTGCGTTCGCTCGCGCACGCGGTCTTCGAGTTCCGCGTTGAGTTGCTGAAGGCGTTCTTCGCTTTCACGCAGCGACGCTTCGATGGCTTTGCGCTCGGTGATGTCGAGCACGGTGCCGAACAGTTCGACCGGGTGCCGGTCCGAGCCGCGTCCGGAAAACATCGTCATGCCGTTGGCAGCCAGCCAGCGGATCGAGCCGTCGTCGAGCAACAAACGGTAGTCGCATGGCAAGAAGTTGCCTGGGCCGTGCGGGTCGATGGCCGCTTCCACAGTTTTTTGCAGGGCATCGCGGTCGTCGGGATGGACGCGGGCGTAGACTTTCTCGATCGGCACCAGATCATCGGGCTGCGATTCGCCCCACATCTCGCGCATGCGCACGTCCATCCGCACCACGCCCGCTGGAGGATCATAGCTCCAGAAGCTGATGCGGCCGATGTCGAGGGCCAGTTGCATTTGCCGCTGGCTCTTCAGCAGCCGCTCTTCGGCTTGTTTGCGATCGGTGATGTCGACGTTGATGCCAATCCATTTGCGGATATTGCCATCCTCATCGAGCATCGGCGCCGCATAGGCCTGGGTCCAGCACCACGTTTCGTCGATGCGCTTGATGCGAAACTCGGCGCTAAAAACGCACTTGTTGCGAGCGCATTCATCCCAGCGTTGCTGCGTCGCCTCGCGGTCGTCGGGATGGACCGATTCGAGCCAGATAGCTTGCTGATGGGTCTGAAGCGCTTTGCCGCGGTTGGCGCTCCACTCGGCCATGTGCAGGACCGTCACGCCGTTGGCATCGACCTCCCAGACCGACATGGCCATGCCTTCGACCAGCACGCGAAAACGCTGTTCGCTTTCACGCAAGGATCTCGCTATCGCCTCGTCTGAGTGCATGTCCATGGTGCGCTGCCCGATCGATGCTGTGCCTGGCCCCGCCCGATCCTCAACCCGCGTTCATTATATCGTTTTCCCATAGAAAAGCTTTCGAGGTATCCGGTTTTCCGGGTTCCCCGGTTCTCGTGCTCGTGCTCGTGCTCCCCCGGGGCTTCCGCCCCGGGCTACTGACGCCGGCCCCTCCGGGGCGGTTTCATCGCGGCCCCACTCGGTTGCACGCTTGCAGAATGCTGTCGCGGCGGTACACCACTTGCTACATGGCACCTGTTGCAACTCAGCGCGGTTTAAAGCGGCGCTGACTTGGCTACTAGCAGCCGAGTGCAACCATTCTTGATGTGGCTGTGAGCGCGCAATGACCGCTCGCCAGAAACGTGGTGAGGCCGCGCGCCCACAGCCGTACGAGTTCGACCGGTCGGGAAGCTTGCGAGGAGACGAGACGATGGAATACCAGTGCGTCGTGGCCGAATACGAAGATTATGAAAAGGCGCGAATTGGACTCGAAGTGCTCGACATGCGAGGTTTCACTTCCGACCAGGTCTCCGTCATCACCAAAGAAGACGCCGAAAAGATCGGAGCCCTCGAGCGGGCGCGGCGCGAGAAGCTGCAAGAGACGACTAAGACAACCAGCGGCGGTCTAGGCGCGGCGATGGCTTCGGGAGCGGCACTGCCATTTGCCCTCGGCGCGATGATCGGACCATTCTTTGTGATCGGTCCGGTGGCCGCTGCAGTCGCTGGCGGCATCGCCGGTCCGCTGCTGAGCGGAGCCGAGGACTGGGGCATTCCGCCGGCGGCGCGAAAATCGTATCTCGACCGCCTCGAAGAAGGCTCGGTGCTGGTGATCGTCCACGCCACCGGCGACGACCTGATGGAAGCCGCCGCTGGACTGAGAACCACCGACAACCTGAGCCTCGAACAGTACGGCAAGAAGGTGCTGTAAACAATACGGCAAGAAGCGGCTGTAAAGCGCCATCCGGCTCGTTCCCAGGCTCCGCCTGGGAACGCACTGTCTTGGAGGCTCTGCCTCCTTCGCACCTGTCGATAAGGCCCGCCTGCCTGCTAGGTTCTGCGAGGCGGAGCCTCGAAGACATCGCGTTCCCAGGCAGAGCCCGGGAACGAGTAAGCAGTTTTACCGCCGGATGTTCAGCAGCTCGTCAAAGAGCTGCTGAGTGGCCGTGATCACGCGGGCGTTGCTGCGGTACTGGGTCGAGGCCAACACCAGGTCGACCAAGTCGCCACCGATGTCGGTGTTGGACAGTTCGAGCGCTCCGGAGACCGCCGTGCCGATCCCGTTCTCGCCTGGCCGCCCTTCGATCGGCAGACCGGTATTGATCCCTTGGGCGTACATGTTCTGGCCGCGCTGTTCGAGACCTTCGGGGTTGGTGAAGCGCGCCAAGCGCACCTGTCCCAAGTCGCGTGAAACACCGTTGCTGAACACGCCGCGGACCGTGCCGTCTTCGGCGATCACATAGCTGGTCAGAGTACCCGGAGGCGAACCGTCTTGACGCGAGGCGGCGAGCGATGCGGCGCCGGTCGCTAAGCCCGAGACGCTTGAAAAATCGATGTCGAACTCGAGCGGCGAAACGCTCGGCAGACCATCGCGATCGATGGCCACGCGCGTGTTGGTCGCCGACACAAAGTTGCCGTTGCCGTCGAACGTCAGCAGCCCCGTGCCGACGCCGATATCCGCGCCGTCGCTGGGCTTGTTATCGGCCGAGTCGGCAAACCAGCGATAAACGGTCGCCGTGTCGGTGCGGCTTTGCAGCACCGCCGTCACGCGGGTGCGAATCGGCAAGCCCAGTGTGTCGTACGAAATGAAGTCGGCGACCGCGCTTTGCCCCTTGGCATCTTGGACGCTGCCGAACGACAAGTCGGGAGTAGTCACCTTGCCTGAGGAGTCCTTGATTCGGAAACTGGTCAGGTCGATATCGATCGAGTTGTCGACGCCGTTGTTGGCGACGAAGCGGATCTTGCCATCCTTGATGTAGGCCCCAGGCATCAGCGTGCCGGTCTCGCCCGTGATGTTGTTCACCGAGCCAGGAATAGGATTGGCCGAGTCGCCGCTGTCGGTCACGATGCCCATCGACTCTTGCATGAAGTTCACCAGGTCCTGCACGGTGCTCGTCGCCGTGACGGTGAACTTCTGAGTCTCCAGAGCGCGACCACCCTTGCGGCCGTTGAAGGACAGTTCCCCCTCGGTGAACACCTGGTCGTAGTCCAGGCCATCGCGCTTGACGACGTTCACCAGCAGCGTGTTGCTGTCGATCCGCGGACCGTCGAGGTCGACTTTCTTGTTGCCCGCCAGCGCCAGGTTGCTGATCGAGGCATCGGGTTTGTTATCGGTGTAATCCTGGCCCGGAGGAATCGAGTCGACCAGATAGTAGGAATTCTGATCGCTGGCCGTGTTGCGATAGATGCGAATCTCGTCGTAGGCAGGGAAACCACCGGTCGAGGGCGGCACCGGCGGAGTCGGAAAGTTGCTTAGGTGAATGCGGCCGTTGACCACGTTTTGCGGACCGATCAGCGGCGAGGGCCGCGATTCGGGTTGGCCCGACTTGTAGTAGGTGATCATGTACGAATAGTTGCCGTTGAGCACCGTGGTGTCCAAGGCCGCGCCGCCGGCGGTGCCGGTGTCGACGTAGTTGCCGCCAGTCGCAGCGGTGCCGATTTTCTTGAACGTGGTGCCGCCGGCATCGGTGCGGTAGACGTTGATCTGCGAATACTCGGTCCCGGCGGTCGGCAAGTTGCCGAGCGTGACCGTGTTGTCGGCTAGACCGTTACCGGCCGGTATCGTTACCGAGATCGGATCGCTGGGCACGCTCTCCTTGCCCGATGCATCGACATAAGCGATGCGATATTGATAGACGCCCCCTTCGACCAAAGTACCGCCACCCTCGCTGTTGGCGACGGTCACTGCTGACGAGCCGGCGTTGGTCGCACCGGTGATGCCGATGCCGGTTGAACTTGGCCGCGGGACGTTCGCGTCGCCGAGCGTTGCGCTTTGAATGACTTCCGCCGTATCGGCCAGGTCGCCGCTGGGGGTCAGCGTGCCTTCCATCACCACGTTCTCGGTCGCCTTGGCAACCGCTTCCGAACCGAGCGGAATCTTCAGCGGAACCAGGTTGGTCGTCTGGATGCGATACAACTCGTCGATGCCGTAACCGAGCAAACGGTTGCCGTTGGTAGTGACCAGTTCGTTCTGGCTGTTGAGCTTGAAGATGCCGTTGCGCGTGTAGAGCTTTTCCTGCTCAGCGCCTTGGACGATAAAGAAGCCATCGCCTTGGATCGCCAAGTCCGACGGGTTGGAACTGATCTGAATCGTTCCTTGAGTGAACTTCGGGGTGATACCGGCTACCTGCACGCCGAGGCCCGTTTGACGCGGGTTGGTACCGCCATTGTCCGCGGTGGGCGAAGCGCCGAGCGAAAGCGTCTGCAGAAACTGGTTGGAAAAGACGACGTCCGACGCTTTGAAGCCGACGGTTTGCGAGTTGGCCAGGTTGTTTCCCAGCACGTCGATCTGAGTTTCGGCCGCATTGAGTCCAGTCAGCGCGGTACTGAGCGACGAAGTCAGACCCATCGAGTCACCCTGTCATTTCCTAGCTAGTTGGTTCGTTGATCTCCCGAATGTTGTTGATATCGACCGTCGAATCGCCAATATGCACTTTCACTGTACGTTTGCTGTTGTCTTTCTCGTCAGTCTTTACCGAGACTCTGTCGACTACGCCGGTGATCTCTTTTGCGTTGTCGTCCAGGGCGGTGACTTTTTTCCCAATCAATGTGCTCGCCATGCTCAGCCCCTGTCCGGTGGCCAGCGACGTGAGCGTTTCGGTGAGCTGGTTGGTCGAGCCAATCTGGCGGATTTGGCTGATCTGGGTCAGCATCTGCGCGTTGTCCATCGGATTCATCGGATCCTGGTTCTGCATTTCAGTCACCAGCAGCCCCAGGAACTGGTACATGTTCACATCCCGCAAGTCCTGTCCAGTCGTCTTGCCGCCCCCCGATGAGGACGCTTTTCCCGTTGCTGCCGCGGTCGCATGGGTGCCAGGGATCATTGTCATGGCGTCGCCTTCCTGTCTTGACGTTGAATTTTCTTGTGTCTTTGTGTCTTGGTGGTTCATCGGTCTTCTCACCACCAAGACACAAAGACACAAACTGCCTTATCGCAACAATCGGCACCGAGCGTCAAGGCGATCAATCTGTCTGGACATTTGTGGGCCAGTTTAGCTATTGTCCCCAAGTGCTATATCAGCCGCAGGCGATAGCCCGCGGTGTCCCACCAGAAACCGGACGCTACCGCGTGCCGGCTGATGAATCGAGCAGACGCCTACCAAGTCGGTGAACATGAACGCAGTGGCATTTTTGAATCGCTATCGAGACCTGATTCTGCCCGTGGCCATCATCGGCTGCGTGGGAGTGATTCTGGTTCCGCTGCCGCCGCTGCTGATGGACGTTTTGCTCGCGGCCAACGTCGCCATCTCCATCCTGATCCTGCTCACCACGATCTACATTCGCACGCCGCTGGAGTTCAACGTCTTCCCGACGTTGCTGCTGGCAACGACGCTGGCCCGCTTGGTG
>JBQCEI010000418.1:0-6126 GCA_051960375.1 Aureliella sp.
GTTGGTGTCCGGATCGAGCGGCACGATTCGACTTGGTTCGGCATCGTCTTCCCGGTCGAACAACAGCAGCTCAACCCCAGCGGCAGTTCTCGAAAACAGACTGAAGTTGACTCCGCCTGCCACGACCGTCGCACCGATTGGAGCGGCGCGCCCGACGGTGCTCCGGTAGCTCGAGCCCGACTCGCGCTCGCCTGCGCTGAGCTCGGAAGCTTCGACCTCGACGCTCGGTTTCCGCTTGAAGTCTTGCATGCTGTGCCTCCTCGGTGATAGGAAAGTCTCTCCGCCTCTCCGCGGTAAAAAGATGGCTATGCGCTCGGCCCGGAAATGCCGACTTTCTCGGCCATACGCACCAGATCGGCCAGCGACTCCGCTTCCATTTTGCGCATCACTTGTCCGCGATGGACCTTGACGGTCTTTTCGGTCACGCCCAAGCGGTGTCCGATTTGTTTGTTCAGTTCACCGCTGACGACATGCTCGAGCACTTCGCGCTCGCGTGGTGAGAGCGACTCGAGCCGCTTGCGGATGGCTCGGACATCCCCGCGGGCGGCGAGCTCTTGTTTCGCTCGGCTGAGCGCTTGCTCGACCGCGGACAAAAGCTGGTCATCGCTAAACGGCTTGGGGAGGAAATCGACCGCCCCCGATTTGATCGCTCGCACGCTCATCGGAATATCGCCGTGCCCGCTAATAAAAACGATCGGCAAGGGAGAGTCACTCTGCGACAACTTGCGTTGCAGCTCCAAGCCGTCGATCCCGGGCAGCTCAACGTCTAAGATCAAACACGTCGGCACGCCGGGCAGCCGGAATTCGAAGAACTCAGCCGGAGAAGCAAACGTATCAGCCTGCATTCCGGCCGACTTGAGCAGCCGCGCAAGCGCTTTGCGAACCGACGGATCGTCGTCGACCACCAGCACCAGAGGCATGTCGCTCATGGGTCGGAGTCTTTCGCGAGCGGCAAGGTGAAGTGAAACGTTGCCCCCTGGCCGGGCTCGGACTCGACCCAAATCCGGCCGCCGTGCGACTCAATGATCGAGCGGCTGATCGACAAGCCCACGCCGATGCCCGTCTGCTTGGTGGTAAAGAACGGCTCGAAGACCGTCTCGAGATGTTCGCGGCCGATGCCGGGCCCGGCGTCGCGAACGCTGACAGCGATCTCATCGGGCCCCACTCGCAGGGCGCGGATTGCGATCTGCCGCAAACCGTCGGGCGTTTGACTCATCGCGTCGATTGCGTTGAGCGCCAAATTGAGCATCACTTGCTGAAATTGAATGCGATCGGCGAGAATCGGCGGCAAAGCTTCTGCTAAGTCGATCGAGACGGAAACGCCACTATGACTGAGCTGCCTGCTCAACAAGGCAACGACTTCTTCGACAGCCTGCCCGATCTGCAGCGGCGCGCGCTCGGTGCAGCGTTTCTGGAGCATGCCACGAACGCGTGAGACGACTGCGCTCGCGCGCAGGCTGTCCGATGCGATGTCCTGGAGCGTCTCGCGAACTTCGGCTAGATCAGGCTCATCGGCCGACAGCATGCGCTGCGAGGCTTGAGCGTTGCTGACGATCGCGCAGAGTGGTTGGTTGATTTCGTGAGCGATCGCCGCGGCCAGCTCGCCGACCAGTGCCACGCGTGCCATTCGCGTCTGTTGGTCGCGGAGTTGCCACATGCGTTCTTCGAACCGCTTGCGAGACAGCGAGTTAGCAAAGACTTGGCCGATCAAACGCAGCCGCTCAACCAGATCGTCGGGCCAAGTGCGATATGCGCGGAACGTCGCGAACGTCAACACGCAGTTCAGCCCCGCCGCGGCCTTCAGCGGAATCGCCAAATGCGACTTCACGCCAGCCTCATCGCAGTATTTCCGTTCGGCGACAGCCTCCTCGGGGGCATCGTCTGGCAAGCGGCTGAAGCGGACCACCGCGCCTTTGCGAACCTGCTCGGCGTACCACGGCATCTGGTCTTCGACGATCACCGCAGGAAACGGGGGGATGCCGGGAGCGACATAACAGTGCGTGACGACCATGTCGCGCTGGTCGTCGGAGAACTCGGCAAAGCTGCTGCGATCGACGCCGAGGTACTCTCCGAGCCTTTGCATACTGTGCGCGATGCGCGCATCGATTTCCGACAGCGGCAAATCGACAAACGAAGCCGACACATCGACCAGCAGCCGCTCGAAGCGAAAGCGTTCCTCGAGCACATCGGCCAGCGGACAGGCTTCGATCACCAGAGCGTCGCCGATCTGTCCTGCTTGCCCGCAGCGCGGAGCGCCACCGGCCGCGGGCGCGATCGAGCACGCCGGCTGTCGCTCAGCGGCGGCCTGCGCCGACGGCTCGCCGGCCGCGTCATGCTCCAAGCTTGCAATCGGAGAACTCATCGGGTCGCAGTCTCCAAGTTTTCCGGGCTGTCCTCACCCGTCATCTTAGCAGTCCTGCGGATGCCAGGAAAACGGCCTCGTGTCAGGTCGTCAGGTATCCGCTTCGCGGCCACGCGGTACCCGCGGCTAACGGAAAAAGGGGTCAGGACTCTTTTTTCGGTTTACAGGCGGCTGGCGCTGTAGGTGAGCAAGCGCAGGGCGTTGAGGACTACGACGAGCGTCGAGCCTTCGTGCAGCACGACCGCTGGGCCGAGGTTTAGCCCCGCGAGCGTGGCTGGAATCAGAAAGGCGACCATGCCGAGGCTGATCCAGAGGTTCTGGCGAATGATGCGACTGGTCTGACGGCTCAGCCCGACGGCGAAGGGCAAGTGCGTCAAGTCGTCGGCCATTAGCGCGATGTCGGCGGTCTCGAGGGCGACGTCGCTGCCGGCCGCTCCCATGGCGATGCCGACGCTGGCGTTGGCCATGGCCGGCGCATCGTTGACTCCGTCGCCCACCATCGCCACGCCGCGCTGCTGGCTCATTTGCTTGATCAGCTCGACCTTGTCCTCAGGCATCAGATCGCCTCGGGCTTGGTCCAGCCCGACCGACTTCGCAACAGCGGCGGCTACGTGCTGATTGTCGCCCGACAGCATGATCAGGTTGCGTACTCCCAGCCGCTGCAGGCTGGCGATGACTTCCTTGGCAGCCTCGCGCGGCGTGTCCATCAGCCCAAGCACTCCCAAATACTCATCATCGCGGCGGACGATCATCGTCGTCCTTCCGGCCTCCTTCAGCCGCTCGACCGCCGACCGCACATCCTCGGGCAACTCGGCTCGGTCGGTAAACAAACTCTCTTTGCCGATTGCGACCGACGCGCCGCCAACCTGCGCGCGGACGCCGCGGCCGGTGACGCTCTGCAGGCCGCTCGCGGTTAGCGTCAAGTGATTGTCCAGCCGCTGGCGTCCGTCCCTGACGACCGCTGCGGCCAGCGGATGATCGCTGAGCTGTTCCACGGCTACCGCCACTTCGAGCAAGTCTCTTTCGCTGACTCCGTGCATCGCCACCACGTCGGTCAAGCGCGGCTTGCCTTCGGTGAGCGTGCCGGTTTTGTCGAAGGCGATCGACTCGAGGATGCCGAGGCTTTCCAACGGCCCGCCCCCTTTGACGAGCACGCCGCCGCGAGCCGCTCGGGCAATGCCGCTCAGGACCGCGCTCGGCGTGGCAATGGCCAGTGCGCATGGACTGGCCGCAACCACAACCGACATCGCTCGATATAGCGAAGCGCTAAACGGCTCATCGACGACTACCCACGCGAAAAGCAAGAGCACGACGAAGGCAAGCACTGTGGGTACAAAGTAGCGTTCCAACTGGGTCGTGAATTTTTGCGTGGGCGAGATGCGAGTTTCCGCTTGACCGACCATTTCGATCACTCGAGCGAGCGTGTTCTCGCGAGCCAAACGCGTAACGCGGATCTCGAGAGTGCCGCTGCCGTTAATCGTGCCCGCGTACACGCGGTGTTTCTGGTCCAGATTCTCTGATTGGCGAGTCGCGGCCTCGACATCCTCGACCGGCTCTTTGTCGACCGGAACGCTTTCGCCGGTCACCGGAGCTTGGTCAACGCTGCTGATGCCTGAAACGACGAAGCCGTCTGCCGAAATCCGTTCGTTGGGTTTAACGACGACGACATCGGCGAGTTTGAGCTCTTCGACCGGCGTTTCGATCATTTGCCCATTGCGTTTGACGAGCGCAGTTGGCGGAGCCAGCTTGGTGAGAGCTTCGATCGCCCGCTTGGCTCGACCCATCGCGAAGCTTTCCAGCGAGTGGCCGATGCTGAACAGGAACAGCAACAGCCCGCCTTCGGCCCACTTGTCCAAGTACGCCGCGCCGGCCGCCGCGATAATCATCAGCGAGTCGATCTCGAACCGGCCCGTGGTCAGGCGTTCGATCGCCTCGCGCAGCATGAACCAACCGCAGCACAGATAAGTAACCAGATAGAAGGCCCACGGCGCCCAAGGCGAAACGGCCTCAAAGAACGACACGCCCCAGCCGACCAGCAAGCTCGCGCCGCCTGCGATCGCAAAAATCAGCTCGGTATTCGGGCCGAGAATTCCACCGTGTTCATGGTGGCAGGGCCCGTGTGCACAGGGCTTCCCGGCCTCTTCGTGCTCGTGCTCGTGCTCGTGCTCGTGCTCGTGGCGGTGCGCTTGGGCGGGCCGCTTTGCGGCCTCGGTCGAGCTCGGTTGGAGGCCGAGCGCGGCGAGCCGCTCGCGAATCGTTTGCTCGCTGGTCAGCTGCTTATCGAACTCGACTCGCACCGTGCCATCGGGGGCGACCACGGCTTCGAGGACACCTGGCTGCTGGTTCAACGTGCCGGTGTGCGCGTCGGCGAGCCGCGCATGCATCGGTCTGCTTCGCTGGAGAATGTGGCCCACGGTTGCATCGAGCGTCGCCCCAGCCCGCTGGGCAGCTTGTTCCACATCGGCCACCGACAGTTCGTCGGGCTCAAAATGGATGCACAGCTTGCCGGGCCCCGGATGTTCCGTATCGATGACGTGAGCCTTGGCGATACCGCGTTTGGCTCGCAGGCTGTCGATCAAACGCTGTACGCAGCGGTCTTCATCGTCTGGAATTCCCGGCAGGAGCAGGTTGAGCGAAATCTTGGTTTTTGCGTGCATGGATTAAGCGGGCTGAGTCATTAAGAAGATCATGGCGAGTGGGGATCTACAGCTCGAAAAAAGGAGCAACCGAACTCGTCCAGTTGCGGGCTCTGATGAGTTTGACATTCGAGTGTAGTAATCGGTTTTGAGTCCCGACAGGGACGGCAGCCTCATGCCAGCGGCGCGAGCCGCCGGATTCGAGCCGCGCAGTAAGTTGAAATGCCCGAAGGGACGACAGAGCGCGCCCCAAACCCGGCTGGTCCAGCGGCTGTCGTCCCTTCGGGACTTGATAATCATTGAGGCATCTGTCCAACCGGCGGCTCGCGCCGCCGGCATGGGGCTGCCGTCCCTGTCGGGACTTAGAATCAATTCCGGTAAACCTACGTCAAAACTCATCACAGCAACAGCCGCGCCATACCTAAGCATAGCGGTCCCCGGCTAGCGCGAACTCGACGTAGATCAGGTAGCCGCTTCGCGGCCGCGGACCATCGCGGGCCGCCAATCCCTGGGGTTGGCACCCCAGGCTATCGTAGGACGCCGCTGCGCGGCTAAAAAGGGGTCAGGACTCTTTTTCGGGCCAGACGCTTCGGCGTGCCGGCTACTTTGCCTCGGGCAGCCGAGCGAAGATGAGCACGCCCCGGCCGGTGGGATCGACGTAGAACCGCTGAGCCACGTATTCGTTCTGGCTCCGGAGGCGGAACGGCGAGCCTTTTTCGCTCAACCGGTCCGCGACCTCTTTGGGTAGGCCGGGTATCGATTGCCCGGGCTCGGCTACGCGCACTCCGTTGCCTGGGTCGGTCGAGCCCCACACTTCACCATGTCCGTCGGCGACAAAGATTTCACAGTCGACCGCTCCCAGTTCGGTCAGCACCTCGGTCACTCGCTTGGAAGCATCGGCCTCGATTACGGTCATACCGAAGAAATCGCCCGAGGTGTCACTGTATATCGGCGTTGCAACCGCCAGTCGCTCGGCACGCGACGATCCTTCGTCGTGGCGGGCGCGCGGCTCGAGGGAGTATTTCAAATCGCCCGGGTTGAGCTCGGAGACGGCGGTTATCAGCGGGTCGGCCTTCACGCTCAGCAAGCGTGAGGCTGGAAGCACACGCACGTAGGTCGGATCGCCGG
>JBQCEI010000419.1:0-4806 GCA_051960375.1 Aureliella sp.
GGGAGCCAAGAAAAGTGTTGCGCTCGCCCTATAAAAATCTTCTCTCCCCTCGCCGCGCTTCGGGGAGAGGGGCCGGGGGTGAGGGGTCTTTAGGAAGCATGTTTCGTTGGCCTTTACGGCGGGTTCGTCCCTCGCTTACGCGTCGGGTTACGAGAACAGGGAGACTCGCGTCGTGAGGCTAATGCGTGCCGTCGCTTCGCGACTCCGAAAACAGGTTACAGCACCGCGCATCAGTGGAAGTGCGCATGGTAATACGCGCGCCCCGTGCTGCGGTCGAAGGCGGCATGGACCAAGCGGTCCTCCTTCGACCAGAGATAGTACAGGCCGTTGGTTATGGTGACGCGGCTGCCGCCGGTCACTTTGCTCGATAGCATGCCGTAGCACGAGATTTCGTGAGAGCCGGTGATTGGCTTGATGGGGATGTTGGCCGACTGGGACTCGAGCGAGCCGATATCCGACTGCGCCCAGCGGACGAAGCTCGCTTCATCGGTGGTGAATTCGATCGCGATCTCGCCGCGGTCACCCTGGCAGTACGAGACGTCGGTGGCATTATCGGGCAGCCGGATCGGCGAGCGGTCGCGCGACACGTGCTCGGCATATTGCGGCGGGGTGGCTCTCACCAAGTAAGCCGTTAGCGCAATCATGCACGCAACTACGGCCGTCGCGGCCTGCAGTTCGCGCAGTGTGAAGCGGCCCCGCGGCAGTTGCCACGGAGCTTCAACGCTTCGGAGCTGCCGTGCCCAGCGCAGGTCGAGCCAACCGGCGAAGCTGGCGATCGCGCCGACCGCAACCATCGGCAGCACCACGGACCGCACCACGCCGCCATCTCCTTGCGCCTCCACGAGCGCCGTTATCGAGGCCAGCCAAGCGAAGCCGCCGACGATCATGAGCAATACGGCTGCGACAAAAGCGGCCGAAACGTTCATGCGAAACACGCCGCGGTATTGGTACCAGGCCAGCGCTATGGGCAGCGGAAGAAGAATCATGCCGCCGATAAATGCGCACGGCTCCCAGGCGATCGCAAACGTCGACAGAGCTACCGAGACGAGCACGACGCATGCTGCCAATACCACCAGCGAACAGAGGATCAGCAGCAGCGAAGGTTTCGGCACT
Organism: Aureliella sp.; assembly: GCA_051960375.1. Lineage (GTDB taxonomy): Bacteria > Planctomycetota > Planctomycetia > Pirellulales > Pirellulaceae > Aureliella. The sequence goes on from JBQCEI010000419.1 coordinate 1,114, forward strand.
TGTTGCACCCGTTACGCAGTATTTTGCAGATTGAGATTTTGAAACACAGAGATCGCAGAGATCACAGAGATAGGATAGCCGGTGGCTTCAACACGGGCAGGTCACGGCGGCTGTGCGAATCCGAGCGGCCATGTGCGGCGCGGCGCGCATCCTCTGGTGATACTGGCTATGCGAGTGTCTCTTCTTTCGAAGTTTATCGCGTTCAGGACCTCAAACTCCCTCTCCCATGGCAAACGCCCTTGCAACGATGTTTCGCCAAAGTTCAGCGGCATTGGAACGCTTAAGAGAACCTTCTGAGGTTTCAACTTCGAACCAGAAGACACTGGCATAGCCAGTGCCACACGGAACCCAAGCGCAACCTTCAAAACGCATCAGCGCGGAGTCGAACCGGCAGTCGAACCGAGCTGACTTGCAAGCGAGGCGCGGCGTTTGCAATTTCCCGAGAGATCAGCCGCCCGGCGGTAGCCCGCGGTTTGCCGGAAGAAACCGGACGCTTGCTGCGTGCCGGCTGATTCAATCAAAAGCCTCAGCGCTCGATAACGACCCTCCAAGCAAATGCGGTAAGTAACCCGACGCCGCCGCGCGCCGGCTGATTCATTCATCACGCTGTTAGGAGAAAACTCGCATGGCTACGAACACGCATTTGACTGGGGAATCGTGGACCGTCGTCCGCATGGGCGAGGTATCCGGTTGGGCTGAGCCGCTGGGCATGGAAGAACTCCGCAAGCGCTGGGGCTGGTTCCTGGGTCTGGGGATCTTGATGATCGTCCTCGGGGCTGTGGCGATTGCCTTTTCGGTGCTGACGACCTTGGCGACGATGGTGTTCGTCGGTTGGCTCCTCATGATCGGTGGAGTCTTGCAAGCGGCCCACGCGTTCACCACCAAGAACTGGAGCGGCTTCTTCATCGACTTGCTGACCGGCATCCTCTACGCGGTGGCCGGTTTTATGATCGTAGCCAACCCCGGGGTCACCGCCCTGACGCTGACGTTGCTGATCGCCATGTTCCTGTTCTTCGGCGGCATCTTCCGCATCGTCGCCGCCCTGGCGGTTCGCTTTCCCAATTGGGGCTGGCTGCTCCTGCACGGCATCATCAACGTGCTGCTGGGCGTGGCGATCTGGCAACAGTGGCCCTTGTCGGGCCTGTGGGTCATCGGGCTGTTCGTCGGCATCGACATGCTCTTCAATGGCTGGGCACTGGTGATGCTGGGCCTGCTGGCTAAGAAGTTGCCCGGGGCCGAGCGGACTGGTCCCGCCTTGTGATGGCCGTTTTTTTACCGCGGAGGACGCGGAGATCGCGGAGTGGTGCCTGGAAGCCTGGGACCGAACCTACAGCACTCGGGGGTTGCGAGTGGAGCAATCAATGCGTTCATGGCAGCCTGGTTGTTGCCGTCCAGACGCAGGAGCGCCAGGGCCGCGCTGACCCGGACCGCGGGATCGTCATCGTGGGCCATGCGATAGGTCAGTGCATCGATTACGTTCTGGGACGAAACGCCGATCTTGCCGAGCGCTTCACACGCATCGGAACGCACCAGCCGCACGGTCGAGGCATCGCTCGAGATCCGGTACGTGCGATATTCCTGATCGATCAGTCTGCGAACCAGCAGCGGTACCGCAGGCGAAGCTGCCGGTCCGAGCTCCCCGAGTTCCCAAGCCGCTAAGCCACGGACTTCGGGCGAAGCATCGATCAAAGCACGCGTGAGCAACGCCACGGTGTCGCGTTGCTCGGATGCAATCTTGATATAGGCCCCGAGTGCTGCGATCCGCAATGCAGGCTGTTCCTCTTGCAGCGCCGCTTGCCTCAGTTCCGGCAACGAGGCACTCGCCGGCTTGCCGATCCCTCCCAGCGTCTGCATGGCATCTTCAGCTTGCCCGAACATGCAGAGCGATGTCACGAGCGCCAGCGCTAACGTCCAAACGTGCATGACTTTCATCCTCTCCGCGTCCTCCGCGGTAAAAAATGGCTGTTAGTTCGCGGGCAACCACTGACGCACAAGCCGGGCGTGCCAGTCGATGGTCGGCGGTTTGCCGGCGAGAATGTCCTGTTGTTCGCGCTGGAGTTCCGGGCGGACATGGCTCGGGGCAGCGACGATGGCGTTTGCGATTTCGCGGCGAGCTGATTGCGGGTCGCGAGCCATCGCGTGCACGATGGCGAGTGCTTCGTGATACTGCCAGTCGGCGGGCGAGCTATTAAGTCGAGCCCGCCGGAGGATCTGCAGCGCGTCGCGGCTGCGGCCGGGACGCTCGTAAGCCATGGCCAGCCCTTCGAGGATGGCGGTCTCCAGTTCGTCCGGCGCGAGCGGCCGCAGGCGCGTCGCATGCGTTCGCGCCTGCCGCCAATTCTGCTCGGCCATCGCTAACCAGCCGGCAATTAGATACGGTTCCCCCGTGCCCGAGCTGCGAGCCAGCGCGGTGGCTCTTTCGAGCTCACGCTTGGCCTCGTCGTTGTCCCCGCCGACGAATGCAATCTGGGCGGCCACAGCGGCAGCGATCGCTTGCATGGCTGGAAAATTCTTCTCCAGCGTAGCGAGCAATCGAGTCGACTCGTCGTAGCGCTCCATCGCGCGCAGCGCATTGGCCCGCACCAGCGCCGCTCCGGCGTGCAAGGGATCTTCCTTCAGCCAGTCGGCGGTCAGTCGTTCGGCCGCCTCGAGCTCGAGCAACGAACGCCGGCCGAGGAAGTCGCTCAGCCGCCGAAACTCGAGAAAGTTCTCATCGCTGTTGCTGGCGATCTGTTCGAGCGACGCACGATTGGCCTGGAGTGTGGCGTAGGTCTGCGATGCATTGCGCTGCGAGCCGGCTAGCGACTGCAAGAGCGAACGCCGAATCAGCGTGTTGTCCTGAAGCGTGTACCAGAGCATCAGTTCGGGACGGTAGTAGGTCTCGCCCGCCTGGCCGCGATAGGTGCTCCACCCCTGTACGAGCGTGGGAGCAACGGCGACGGGCGGCGTGGCTTGGAGCGCGCCGGCGGCGACGAGCGAAGTGCGGAGGGCACCTTGAAGATCTTGTTGCAAGTTCGGATTGAGAGCCACCAGCGAGGCCGCTTGATCGCGCATCTTCAATCGCGCTTCTTGCAGAGCGGCCAGGCGAGCGGCGTAGCGCTCGGTGCGGGCGATGTCCACCGGATCGTCCTGGGCTTGCGCACCGGCAGGCAGCAAAGCTGCAACGACTACGCATGCGAATACCGCGGAGCCAAGGCGAGCTGGGAACGGGTGCTGAAACACGATTCGATCCTTGGAAAAGCGATTCGCGAATTGGCGTACTTGTTTTACCGCGGAGGACGCGGAGAGCGCGGAGGAGTTTTTACTGCGCGTTGCGCTGCAGCAAGGCTTTCTCTTGCGACCACGAGAGCACCGGAAAGTGGCGAGGGCGAAAAGCCATCGCAGGCTTTTGCGCGCGGGCGGCGGCCAGAGCGATCGCTTGCAGCTCGAGTTCGAACTCTTCTTGCTCGCGGGCGGTGCGCTTTCGAACGACCGCTTCGGCGGCGGCCGACTTTTCACTCTTGAGCCGCTCGCTCTCGGCCGACAACTCAGCACGCTGCGCTTCGGCGCCGGCCATTTGGTTACCCAGTTCTTGACGGCGCTTGCCGTCGGCTTCGTTCCAGTTCTTCAGCGCCTGGTTATACGTCGCCAGATAGCGATCGTAGTCGGCTTGCACGCGCTGGTAGTCCTGCTGCACGCGCTGGTACTTGGCAT
>JBQCEI010000420.1:0-2665 GCA_051960375.1 Aureliella sp.
CAGTGCGATCTCATGCTCGCCTGCGCGAGCTCGGCATTCGGCGCGGATGCACCATGCATCGGGAAAGGTCGGGTTGTATTTCCAAAGTTGTTCGCTGCGGCGGTCGAGCTCGGCGGTCAGTTCCGCATCATCGCCGCCTAGGCGCAGCAGCACATAAGCCCCCAGCGCGCCGGCCAGCGGGTCCCACTTCTTGCCGCGCAGCAGTTGGGTCGCCGTCAGCGTCGCTGAGTGAGCTGCCAGCTGCGCGTCGGCGATTGCGTTGCTGCGGATGTACCAAAGCAGCAGCTCTGCTAGAGGATGGTCGAAGTGGAAAGCCGCGTCGGGCCGCTCGCCACTGCTGGCGTCCTCCCAGGCAAGATGCGCCGCTGCCGATTCGGGGATCGGCGCGACGAGCGTCGCTCCGCCCGGTCGGCAACTGACCCTGAGCACCATCGAGCCGCTGGTTGCACCGGCGCGCATTCGGCCGTTCGCATCGCGCACTGTCGCTCCAGCAGGCGTCAGCGGCCGGCCTTCCAAAAGATGCCCTTGCAGCAAATCGAATTGCGCCGGCTCCGCTGACTTCGCCGCGGCAGCGTCTTCCATCGCGGCGTACGATTTAGCTGCTGAGTTGCCGAATGAACCGAGTGAGTTACCGACGGAACGCGAGCCGGATTGATCGTAGAAACGCAGATGCACCCGGGCTTCGGCCAAGCCGGCAGGCACATCGATCGAGCCAGAGAATTCACCCCCCGGCGCGACGGCGCGGGCGACATAGCTTCCAGGTCCGACATCCAAACTGCCGCTGGCTAGTGTGCGTCCCACCAGCGCCGAATCGCTGCGTCGCACCTCCACCGGCAGCTCGACGTTGTCCGGATTCCAGCGCGACGCATCCCTCGGAAACTGGACGGTCAGCTTGGTTCTTTTCGCAGGCTCCATCGCTTCAACCTTGTATTCCATTTCGCCGGTCCGGTGTGGCACTGGCTATGCCAGTGTCTTCTGCTTCGAAGTTTGAATCGCCACAGGACCTGGTAAGCGTTCCAATGCTAATCCACCCTTCACGGAAAGTTTTTGCAACACAGTCCGCCATCGGAGAGCGGCCGTCGCTCATGAACGCCATCAACTTCGAAAAAGGAGCCACTGGCATAGCCAGTGCCACACGGAAAAGATTTCTTGGCCACCGCGGGCTAATGCCCACCGGCGGATGGTTCGCTGACGATCGGCACCGGAATGCGCCATTGCGACCAAGGGGGTCGTGCGCACAACGGATAGTCCGATACGCACGACCGGAATGGGTGCCTCTCGGGAAACCGGACCGATGCTGAGTAGAGGCCCGCTTCGAGCTTCACCGAGTAGGGATGCGCCGTTACGTCGACCAGTGTTGGCTTGCCTCCCGAATGCTCGGGCTGAACCACGAGCCTTTCAGGAGGATGCGCCGCTTCGGGACTGAGCTCAATGGATACTGGCAGTATAGGGGTATCGGCAATGTTCGACCAGAGAAGGTCGGCGTTCATCGGACCCGGTTCGATCGCCTGAGTCACGCCCAAGTCTTTCGCGATTTGATCGACCAGCATGCCGAGGGCTTGCAGCAACCGATACTGTTTGACTGTCCAGATGCGTTTGCTAGCATCGTCGAGTTCGGCGTCGGCCGCTTCGCCCTCGAGTGCCCGCAAGAGTCCCTGCGCGAGAATGGCTCCCTCGGTGGAACCGAAGCTCTGCCGGCCGCTGGCCGTGCCGAAGATGGTTGCAAACGAGCGGGCTTTGTGACCGCTGGCTCCTTTGTACGACCAGGGCTGACGCAGCGTCGGATGGAGCAGCTCGCGGATCGCTTGGAAGTCGGATCGGCAAGCATCGACGACGAAATGTTGTTGGAGGGCCATCTTGGGGAAGTCGACCGTGACTTCCATGCCGTCGAAAACGTCTTGGAAAGCGACCGCTTCGTCGAGGACCGCGCGGTGGCGGCGGTTGTATCCCGACAGCAGCATCACAGGCTGCCGCGGGATGAGTTGGAGTCCGTGTCCGGCGAAATAGAACCAGGCTGCGTTCTGGTTGTTGGCCGCGCAGTCCTCGCGCCACGCCTGCAGCGCGGCCGATACGCTGTCGAACGAACAGTCGTCAGCGGTGCCCGCTTCGCATCGAGCTAGTGCTTCTCGCAGCAGGTCGGTTTCGTCTTGGATTTGACCGATGCGCTCGCGCTCTGCGGCTGACGGTGCGATCACCAGTCGCAAGGAGGCCAGCGGGCGCGTCAATCGCTCGGGGCCGCCTTGCAACAGCCAGCGAGCTAGCTTGAATGCCGAGATCGCTGGCGAAGCGAGCTGCTCCATGCCGAGATCGTAGTCGTTCCCCTCATGCGCTCGATCGCCGCCGGGCAGATACGGATAATCGCTGATGCCGATCAGCAACGCATGAATGCCCGCAGCAGTTCCGACCGCTTCGTTCCGATACGTGATCACTTCGGGTTCATCTCAGGATGGAGTACGGTAGTTACATCGCAGCACGTGGCTGTTAGGGCCAAAGGCCCGAGATTCCTTAGCCCAGCCCCGGCGGGCTGGGATACGCGCGGGCACAGGCCATCCCAGCCCGCTGGAGACTGCTGCTTTAGTAGCAACGCGTATAATAACCTCTGGTGGCACGATCAGGGGAGGAAGCGATGCTTGACGAACGGCGTTGGCGTTATGGACTGAAGCAG
>JBQCEI010000421.1:0-7823 GCA_051960375.1 Aureliella sp.
CGACAACGCTGGCGCGAACGACGTAAACGACTCGTTGAAGGTCACTGCAGTCGGCAGCGCTCAACATGGCACGGTGACGATCAGCAGCGATAAGAAGACGGTGCTCTACACTCCGGCCGTTGACTACGTCGGTTCCGATAGCTTTACCTACACCGTAACTGACTTGGGCGGAGCCACTGCTGTCGCCACGGTCAGCGTGACCGTCGAACCCACCGCCCTGCCCCGGGCTCGCGCGGACGTCGCAAATACGACGGAAGATGACACCAACGGCGTCCTGATCGACGTGCTGGCCAACGATCGCGTTGAAGTCGGTTCGGCCCCAGTGCTCGTCGGGCTTGGCAACGTTGCTGCCGCTCACGGTACTGTGACCATCGACGACAACGGCACTCCGGAAAAGACCGATGACAAGCTCCGCTATGTGCCGAACGCCAATTTCTCCGGACAAGACACCTTCACTTACATTCTCGATGAAGATGTCCAGGGCTCGATCTACAGCGGCCCATCGGAAGGCACCGTTACGGTGAACGTGGCTGCAGTCAACGACGCGCCGGTCATCGCCGACGATACGGCTTCGACGTCGGAAGATACGGCTGTCACGATCTCGGCCACGACCCTGCTGGGCAACGACTCGCCGGGCGCAGGAGAAGATGCTCAGCAGACGCTTAGCATCACCGGCGTGCAAGCGGTAACCGCGGGTGCTGGCAGCGTGACGCTCGCTGGCGGCAACGTGGTTTACACGCCAGCGGCCAACTTCAACGGCTCGTTCGTCTTCACTTATACCGCGACGGACAACGGCACCCCTGCTCTGTCGGGCACCGCCACCGTGACGGTGACCGTCTCAGCGGTTAACGACGCACCGGTAGCGGCCAATGACACCGTCTCGGCTGTCGAAGACACTGCCAAGACGATTGCCGCCGCTGACTTGCTCGGCAACGACAAGCCCGGCCCTGACTCGGCTGTCGACGAAGCGGGCCAAACGCTGACGATCGTTGCCGTAGGCTCGAGTGCCAACGGCGCCACCGTGACGCTCGCCGGCGACGGCAGCTCGATCGCGTACACGCCGGCTCTGAACTTCTTTGGCACCGACACCTTCACCTACACCGTCCGCGATAACGGCAATCCGGCTCTCGAGACGACCGCTACTGCGACCATCAACGTCAGCGCCGTCAACGATGCACCGACCGCTGCCAACGATACCGTGACCGCGTTCAAGGGGGTACCGCTGACGATCGTCGGCACTTCGCTCCTGGCCAATGATCGACCTGGTCCCGCCAACGAGAGCACTCAGACGCTGAAGATCACCAGTGTGTCGGGTGCGACCAACGGCAGCGTGCAGTTGCTGGCCAATGGCGACGTTGTGTTTACGCCGGTAGACGGCTACACGGGCCCGGCCGAGTTCACGTACACCGTGAGCGACAACGGTCAAACGGGCGGAGCCGATGACTTCCAAACGGCTTCGGCTACAGTCGCTGTCGATGTGAAGGATTTCATTCCGAGCACCCTCTCGGGCACACTCTGGGTCGATGAAACGCACGATCGCATCATCAACATGCTCGAACGTCGCCTCGGCGATGTGGTGGTGAAACTGACCGGCACTTCATTTGGTCTGCCGGTTGCCCGCACGGCAGTCACCGATGCCGACGGTCATTATGAATTCGGGCTGCTGGCTCCGGGCAGCTATACCGTCAGCTACGTAACGCCAGCCTTGCTCCTGGACGGTGCCGATGTGCCGGGCAGCCTCGGTGACAACGACGGCAAGTCGAACAACAACTCGATGAGCTTCACGATCGGTGGTATCGGTGGTGCCAACGCTAGTGGCTATAACTTTGCGGTCAACGGCGTCAACGCCAGCTACGGCGTGCTGCTCGAGCAACTCGCCTCGAGCTACTACGCTGCCAGCGGCCAGCAGGCGAGCAAAGGCATGTATGCGACGCTGGGTGCCAGTGGCGCACAGAACGCGTTCTTCAACCTGGATGGCTTCGACGACATTATGTTCGCCGAGGCAACGATGTCAGCCGATGGCCGCCAAGTGGTGCTGACGGTCGTCGATGGCGACCACAGCGTGCATTCGGCAGTGCTGGGACGCGGCAAGTTCATCGCGCTCCAGGACAACGCCGGCAACACGATCATCCGCATCTTGGGTGGCCGCGATCAGCTGCCGTTCCAGGAGGTCAATATGGAGGCGCCCACGATTTCGGCAATGTCCACGCAGCCTAAGCACTACCTGGAAGCGGTCGATCAGTTCTTCGATCAAGAAGGCTTCTAACAAGCTAACCTGCTAAAAGTCGCCTCGACCTTCGAAGCGAAAACAATAGGATCCCAGGGCAGAACTCCAGCGTCTGCCCTGGGTTTTTTCGTGCTCGTGCTCGTGCTCGTGCTCGTGCTCGTGCTCGTGCTCGTGCTCGTGCTCGTGCTCGTGCTCGTGCTCGTGCTCGTGCTCGTCCAGGGAGGCAGGAGCCTCCAAGATAGTGCGTTCCCAGGCAGGAGCCTGGGCACGAGGAGAGCGCTACAAGCTACGGCGAGCCGAGCGGATCTGCACGGGATAGCCGAAGATCTCTTCGAAGAGGTTGCCCGTTTGGCGCAGGGCGAGCTGCTCGAGCGACACGTCGTCGACGCCCGTGGCGATGATGATCAGCCGATTGTTTTCGATGCGGCACTGGATGCTGCTGATGCGTTGGCTGCGCGATTCATCGAGCGCGATGGCCAAGCGGAGGATAGCGGCCAGCTTGGCCACCGCGACACGATCCTGGCGATCGAGATTGGCGTAGCCTTCGTGGTCCGGCTGCGGACTGCTTCGGCGGTGGTAGCGAGCGACCAAGGCCACCAGCAACACGTCGCGGCGGCTGAGGCCGAACAGCTCGCTATTGCGGATCAAGTACATCGCGTGCTTGTGATTGCTGCGCACGTTGATGTACAGGCCGATCTCATGCAGGAGGGCTGCCAGATAGAGCAGCAGTTCCATGCGCGATTCCAACTGGTGCTCGGGCTGCAGCTCGGCAAACAGCTTGCGCGATAAATCTGCGACATGCCGAGCGTGTTTGGCATCGAAGTCGAATTTGCGCCCCAGGCCGATCGCCGAGCGAATGATCTGATTGCGAAAGTCGGCGGTCCACATGTCGCGGAGCGCAAGGTCCTGCAGCAGGCCGTCGCGCAGATTCGTATCCGCCACACGGAGCGTCTCGGCGTGAAACCCTCGTGCGAGCAGCACGTAGCTCAGCAGCGCAGGGCCGATCGTTTCCGCATCCTGGAAACTCACACCGTAGCGCTGCACGATCTCGTCGTCGCTCATGCGAAGGATCTGTCGGGCGAAATCGTTCAGCACATTGACGCTGATCTCTCCCAGCGCCTCGGACGATAAGTCGGGAATCAGCTGGTTGGCTGCAAAACGCACGTCGCCGCCGATGCCGATGACTTGCAGCGGCGAGTCGCTCGGCACGTGTTCGCAAATCTGTTCGACGACACGCTGGATTTGAGATTCCATGATCGCGCGCTGCTTGGCCAGCGGCGCATCGAATTTTTCCAGCGTCTCGAGTAGGCGAAGCGAGCCCAGGCGGTAGGTGTTGGAAAACAGCACGTTGCCTGCGCGGACGACCAGCACCTCGGTGCTGCCGCCGCCGACTTCGACGATCACTGTGCGATCGGTCGAAAGCTTGGGATCAGCTTTCAGCAGCGGCTGAATGCCCATGTAAGTGATGCGATTGACTTCCGCTTCGTCGAGCGGTTCGACGACCATGCCGGTGGCGATGTAGATGCGATCGAGAAACGCCAGGCGGTTCATCGCTTCGCGCACGGCGCTGGTGGCCACTACCCGCATTTGCTCGGGCCGCGTGATGCCAAACTCGGCCAGCACCTTCCGGTAGCTCTTCAGAACACGCACGCACTCTTCGATGGAGGTCTTGCGGATGCGCCGCTGCGTAAAGGTGTCCTTGCCCAGGCTGACCGCTTGCGAAAGGGTTTCGATGTGGCGAATGTTGCGGTCGGCGTCGATCTCGGCGATCGCCATGCGGATGCTGGTGGCGCCGATGTCGATCACGGCGACGGGCCGCCTCTCGGACTCAGTGGAAGCGTTTGGGCGAACGTTCGGCGCGGAAGACATACGGGAGGAGTATCCGGTGCGTTGAGGATATTTCCTCTTAGACTACTCTTTTGCCGACACCGACTGAACGGGGGCCACTGGTTTGTCGCCGCTAAATCGCCCGCTTTTCAGAAAACTTAATGTAGCGGCTTGAACGGTGCGGCTGTTCATCAACCAGGCATGGGGCACGTTCACTTCGAGAAAGTCGGCTGCTCCGGGCAGCTTCGTTTCCTGCACGGTGACGATTACATCATTGGGACCGGACAGCCAAGGATGCAGTCCGTCCAGTCCGCGCATGCGCCCGGCGATGATGCCAAACGGGCACGGAGGAATCGCCAGCTCCGGTTCGAACTCCTGCCAGTCGCGACCGACCTGCATGAAGGGAGCGCCGGTAAACCAAGCGACCGGTGTAAAACGCTGCAGCCGCATCGCGATTTGCGAACCCTGGTTCGGCGGCCCGAGCATGACGTGCTTGCCCAGGCGCGGCATGCGCCACTGGCCCAGTTCGGCCAGCCGATACGAGCGGCGCAGCACGATGTTCCCCAGGCTATGCCCGACAAAATGAACTTCGCTCGCTTGCTCGGCATACTCCATAAAACGAATCAAGTGCAGCGCATGTTGCAATACGGGAGCGGCCGTGCTGGCGTACTGAAACGCGACGACCTCCGTGTCGGGCCACGAGCGTTGCAAGTAGCGAGCCAGCGGCGCCATGGTCCAAGCGTTGCGAGCCAGTCCATGCAGCAGGACGACTAAACGCTTGGTTGGGCGGCTCAGCCCCTCGCGCTCGGCGATCTCCTCGAGACGTTTGCGGCAGCCCGCTTCGGTGCCGTGGAAGGCGACGCGGCCATGTGGGTTGAGCAAGCGATACCCGCCGCTGCGGTAATGGGCTTGCATTCGCCAGCCGCCGAGATAGCCGCAATCGGTCCAGCGGTAAATGCCCCGCACACGCGTCATACGGCCGGCTTTACTCGATCGGAGACGTGCGCGTTCAGCGGCAGGCCGAGCCAATCGCCCAGTTCCCCCGCCAGCAGCTGAGTGCTGGTGAACTGGTGAGTCGTCCAGCCGCGCTCGCGCGCCGCGGCCACGTTGTCGGCTCGGTCGTCGGTAAAGAAAAGCTGATCGGGACGGCGGCCGCTGCGCTGCTCGCTGAGCTCATAAATGCCAGCGTCCGGCTTCATGCTGCGAGCTTCATAGCTGAGGATGTAGAAGTCAAACCAGCCTTGCATCACCGGCCAGTTCTGACGCAACAGCCACAGCCAGTGCGGCTCGCAGGTGTTCGACAGAACCGCCATGGGAACGCCCGCTTGCTTCAATTGCTCGAGCAGAACCAGTATGCCTTCGTTGGGATGAAAGATGCTGCTGATCGCTTCCAGCAGCGGCTCGCAATGCATCTCGCAGCCGAGCGCTTGAACGATCGACTGGGCGAACTGGTCGCTGGTGATCAGCCCCGTTTCCAACTGGTCCTGCAGGCCGGAGGTAAAGATGGCTTGCTTGGCAAGTGCGTGGTCGCAGCCGGCCAGCCGCGCCACGTTCCGCACGGCGATGTCGTGGTCGAAGTGCACCAACACGTTGCCAAGGTCGAAGAATATAAATTTCTCTTGCATGCGACTTTAGTTCGAACTCCGTTGTCATCTGCCTGCTCAATTCATCAGCTGCGACGCGGTAGCGTCCGGTGGCTCGCCGGAAACTGCTGGAAACCGCGGGCTAACGCCCGGCGGCTGATCTCGTTGTTCGGTCCGTATCTCCAGCAACGGGCTTTTATCGCTCGGCTTGCAGCGGCAGAATCCTGATCGCCCGATACCAGGCTTCGGTCGGCGGTCCGGAATGGATTTGCAAACCAATGATACCGGTCCGCGGGATTTCTTGGTCCATTTCGCGATACTCGACCGTCGGATGCCCGTTCAGCCAGAGCTGAATGCGGTCGCCTTGGCAGCGAATCCGCAGGTCGTTCCAATCGCCCTGCTTGGTCCAGTTGCCGACCTGATCGGCCGGGCCTTCGGCCAGCATTTTATTGCGGCGGCTTTCGTCGTAGAGTGCCCCCCAAACGCTGCGTCCAAAGGCTGCGCCGGCATCGCACTGGTAACCGCTGACTTCATGGTGGTTGGGGACGCGCGCCGAACGGAACTGCACGCCGGCGTTGTTCCCTTCCCCCTTCAGCCGCATTTGCAAGCGAAGTTCGAAATCGCCGTATTTTTCCTTGGTGCACAGGAACTCGTTGTTCGGAATTTTTTCTTTGAGCGACCCGGCTACGATCGCACCCTCCTCGATGCGAAACCATTTTTCTTTCCCTTCCCACCCGTCGAGCGTCTTGCCATCGAACAGCCAGCGAAAACCGGGCTCGAGTTCCTGCTGGCTCGACTTCGCTTCGGCCGCGGCCTGCGCTCTTGCATCGTTCTTCTGCTGAGCCCGTGCCGGCGTCGCGGCCAGCGCGACGAGAAGAACTGGACTTAAGATCGCGCAGCTCATTGCAGCCCAGGGCCGCGGCATGCGTGCGAACCGAAACGGGAAAGCGTGTCTCTGCATAGTCAGTGCTCCCAGGATCGAATCAGTAGTTGTTGATGTGTACTGCCCGAAATTTGTAACCCGACGCGTAAGTTTTGAAGCCAGTGCATTTCTCGGTGTGGCACTGGCTATGCCAGTGTCTTCTGCTTCGAAGTTTGAAGCGCCACAGGGCCAGGTAAGCGTTCCAATGCCAATCCAACCTCCACGGAAAGCTCTTTTGCAACACAGTTCGCCATCGGAGAGCGGCCAAGCTCATGAACGCCATAAACTTCGAAAAAAGAGCCACTGGCATAGCCAGTGCCACACGGAAAAGCCCAAACACGAAACGGAACTGCTACAGCGCGCGCCACGGCCAATTGCTGCCGTTACGGCGGGTTCGTCCCTCGCTTACGCGTCGGGTTACATCCCGCCGTCATTTTGAGCGGCGAACGGTTGGTCGCATCCTACCCACTCCGGCTGCACATAAGTAGACTACAGTTCCCGGCCGCCGCGCCCGGATACTGCCGTCGGGCACCGATACTGCCGTCGGGCACCGCTATCGATGATAGGCGGCTGCTTCCGCCCGTGCCATGAGCGGTCGGGAAAAACGGCATAGTGCCCCTCGGGCCGGCTCGCCCGCTTGTTTACTGGATTTTGTACTCACCCCGTTTTGATGACTCATGCTCAATAAATACAGCCGCCGAATCACTCAACCGAAAAGCCAAGGCGCATCGCAGGCCATGTTGTACGGGACCGGTATGACTCCCGAAGACATGCAGAAGGCACAGGTTGGCATTGCCAGCGTGTGGTACGAAGGCAACACCTGCAACATGCACTTGAACAACCTGGCTGCCGCCGTGAAGGAAGGCGTCACCGCGGCAGGTCTCGTGGGGATGCGTTTCAACACCGTCGGTGTCAGCGATGGTATCTCGATGGGTACCGAAGGGATGAGTTACTCGCTGCAGTCGCGCGATCTGATCGCTGACTCGATCGAGACGGTCATGGGTGGCCAGTGGTACGACGCGCTGGTGGCTCTGCCTGGGTGCGACAAGAACATGCCCGGCTGTCTGATCGCGATGGGGCGTCTCAATCGACCCGCGCTGATGGTCTACGGTGGAACGATCCGGCCTGGACGCTGGAACGGACATACGCTCGACATCGTCTCGGCGTTCCAGTGCTACGGTCAGTATCTGGCCGGTCAGATCACAGAAGAGGAACGCGAGCAGATCGTGCGTCGTTCGTGTCCGGGCGCCGGTGCTTGCGGCGG
>JBQCEI010000422.1:0-2977 GCA_051960375.1 Aureliella sp.
GGTAAGCCATGGCCAGGGTATGAGCACGAAACCGAGCCGCCACGGAAAGACGCCTGGAAAGGCGAATTCGCACGCCATCGTAGCCAGCGCCGCGGGCAGCCAGATCCTGCGCACATCGGTCGTCAGACGTGCCGCGAGCCAATATCCCAGCGCCAGTCGCAAGCCATCCCAAAGAATCAACGGCATCGCGACGACAAAGCCGAGCGCATACCCCGAGCAGAGCGTGTAAGCCATGGCGTCGGGCGCCCAATAGAAAGCTGCTCCGATGGCGATGACACCCCAGAGCAAGGTCGCCCAAAACGAGGCGACGAAGCTGCGGCGCGTGACCACGAATAGCGCGCAGGCGATCCCGAGCAAGCCGCACCAGGGGGCGCCATCGACCAACCAAGGAACCGCGTGGAGTACCGGCGTGGCCAGATAGCAAATCCATTCGAATGCGGTCGGCCATGGCCGAGCTGCGCGTTGTGTGCGAGTCTTTGTCCTAGTACGGCTGAGGAGCGATGGTGATCGAGATGCCGCTAGAGAACCCGAGCCGGACTGGATGCGACCGGTTTCCCGTCTTTCATGAACTTGCACGTCATCCTGTGGGTCGGTCGCTATCGAGGAGTCAGCGTCGGATCGGGATAACAGTTCTGGCACGACGGACCTCGCGATACAGTTCGGTGATGCAGGTTCAGGATAAGTGAAAGGAGCAGCCGGCGGAGTCAGTTCAAGATGACGACAGAAACGAATGACTGAAGGCGGGCAAAGCCCAGGGGCCAGCGAGGCCACTGGGAAAGGAAATGCTACAGGAAGAAAAGCCAGCTTCGCGCCATCGCCCTGCCCCATCGCGTTTTGTGCTTAGGAAGGACGGTGGTTTGATGAGCTGGCTCTCTCCTGCGAGCGCTCTAGCCCCCGAGCTCAAGCGTGTGTGTGGCTCGGGTAGCTATGGCGAATCGCATTAGCCCGCTGCGGGAAGATCGTTCTGGTTGACGATCACCTTAGCGGTGCCGCCGTTATTGACCGAGACGTTCCGGTCGACAAAGACTTGCTGTTGCGTATTGATGTCGAGGACCGTCACTCGCTGGTTGCCATTCTTCACCGAGAAGCTGGCCGTTCCACCGGCAGCAATTTGTTTGCCGCCGATGTTGTTGAAGGCATTCAAAACCCCTTGAGGATTGTTGGGGTTGTTGTTGACTGCGTTCTGAATGTCGTTCGCATTGACGTTGACAAAAGCGTACAGCGTATCACCAGTGTTGTTCTGCACCTTGACGGTCCCGTTCTTCTTCGTACCGCCATTGCCCCCGGCGAAAGCCGACGAAGCAGAGACGGCCAAGCACACAGCCAGAGCGACGAACATTCTGCGATTGAACATAATTGAACCTTAGTTAGGGAGTTGATTTGAGATGCCGATAAACCATCGAACCGAGAAAACGAACTGAATTAAAAACGGTAACTTGCTGAGCGATTCACCTCCCGCTTTTGCCATACTGACTTCAATGATGCACATCTTGCACGTTGATTTGCACTCTCGTCCTGGAGAGGCAGCCGCTTATTCCATCTCTCCTGTCGCCACCACTTCGTTTCCATTGCGAGTACACATCGCACCGAGCGCCTTGGTATCGATAAAGAGCGAGAGCAAAGTGACATGTCCGTCGGAGAACGCGACCGGCACACCCTGCGGATGTTTCGATTCCATGTCCCCCAGGCCGTTGTGCACGGACAAGGCTTCGCCCTGAGCAAAGCAGTTGCGTCCGCAGGCCCAGCGTCCCGAGCTGGTCGGATCGCGGTCGACCGACTCGGCCACGCAGATCGTCGAGCTCAAGCCGTCGATGATTGAGCCCAGGCTGACGCCGCGCTGCTGTTTGGTGCTGGTGGCGACGATCGCTCCGCAGCCCAGAGCTTCGCCAGGACCATTGCCCAGCGGCATGTTCGCCAGCGTGGTTCCCAGAATTCCGCCGTAATCCTGCTTGCCGGGAAAATCCATGACGGCACTCGGACAGCGATAGATGCTGATGTTCGTTAGCGACGCCTGGAGGTTCGCCCCTGGAGCATCCCAAGCTTTCTTGAAGTCGATCTGATCAAAGACTTGCGACTGTTCCATGTACGGCAGGATGCGGCTGGACCAGGCATGCTCAGTGCCGTTCAGCCGATCGCTTCCCAGCGGCATCGAGTGATGCGCGTCGGCGAAGTTGTGGATGGCGATGCCGATGTTTTTCATGTTGCTAAAGCACTGCGTCCGCCGCGCCGCCTCGCGGGCCATCTGAACGGCAGGCAAAAGCAATCCGACAAGCATGCCGATGATGCTGATCACGACCAGCAGTTCGACCAGGGTGAACCCCGATGTGCGCTTCACCACTACCTTCTCCTGAATTAACGACCCGCGGCCAAAACTGGCATGCTCGAATTGCAAGCTTGCCGTTTCCACCGCGTTTTAGCGGCTCCTCCGAAGCAGCTCTCGCTTGCGACAGTCCACCAAGGGCTTGCACAGCGGCACTGCTGATGCTCGCCGTCAGTTTGCGGGCGCCGGGCTTTTTTTCAATTCCCTAGAATCTGGGAGTGTCGAGATGTTCAGCCATCGCACGGGTGCGGTCGCGTGGCTCGAAAGGGTGCGCAGCCCACGGCGATTCCCCGCCGCAGCAACTGATTGGCGCCAGACGCACGCCGCAAGAGACAAGAGAGAAACCGAGCAGCCCCGAGTGGTCGGTTAGTGGCCCGGTGGACACTCGGTATTGCTCCGCGGTATTGCCCAATGGAGAGGCATGAGATGCGAAAGACGCTCATGCTCAAAAGTGCACTGGTGCGACGGTGCAGCGCGAGAGAGAGGGGCCGCGCGTTGGCTGGAGCCCACGAAGGGCTGCCTGCGTGATTCACGGCGGACATTGAGACGCCCGGTTTTTCGCGCGGGCGAACAATTACGGTGCCTCTGAAGACCCCTAACCCCCGGCCCCTCTCCCCGAAGCGGGGCGAGGGGAGAGAAGATTTTTCTAGGGCGAGC
>JBQCEI010000423.1:0-2206 GCA_051960375.1 Aureliella sp.
AGTGAAATCGTGCAGACCGTTCTCGCCGAGCGTGGCATCGCTCAAAAAGAGAGTCCCCGCGTTATACAGGCCTCCACCCCAGTCGTTGCTGCCCGGCGATCCGTAATAGCGACTGTTGCGTTGGAGAGACAGGTGCGCAATGCGGCTGTTGCCGCCTGAAGTAAAAATGCCGCTCCCTTGGCTCAGTTTGGACGTATAGATTCCGGCAGGAGTAGCTTGGTTATCTTCCACTACCATGCCATCGGCCACCAGGCTTCCACCGGCAATATACAGCGCGCCGCCGGCTTCAGTGGCAATGTTATGATCAAGCTGCAAATCGGTGATCGACACGTTGCCCGATTCGACATACAAGGCGCCGCCCCAAGTTGCCGCGCCGTAGGTCATCCGCGTCGACTCGATCAGCACGCTACCGTTCCGCGTATAGATGCCTGCGCCGCGATCAGCCATGTTTGCGGAAATATCTGAAATCGCCGGCGTGCCAGGTCCGCGATTGAAGGTAGCGTTTCGCAGCTCGAGCGTACCTCCATCGTTAAGGATGCCACCTCCTTTGCTAATTCCGTCGGGACCGCGGACGGCTCTACCGCCTTCTACGTTGATCGAATTGAGAGCGAGGCGAGAACCCTGATGGACATGGAGTACGCGATCGCTGTCATAATCTCCTGAGATGGAGTAGGAACTAGCGCTCGGAGCGGTAATCGTTACATCGCCCACGATATCGAGGTCGCCGCTTGCGCCTACATCATCATTGCTGCCAAGCAGAGTCGTCTGCAGCAAATAAAACCTCTCCGGAACGATAATCTCGCTCTCAAATCGCACTTGCGGGACGAAATCATCGGCACGCGGCTGCGAGATCTCCCGGATCTCCTGCAATGCCGCTCGGAGCGTAATATCGTCGTCGTCATGTCCGGTGTCTGCATCGATCTTTCCATCGGCCGCGGTAGCAGCATTGACGCCATCAGCCGTGGTGGTCAGGAAGATTCCGCCAAACTCAAACGCTCCGGCATCGTTCTGACGCACAGTATTCGATGCACTGCTGAGGTCGGGCCCGTCCAAAAGCCGTGGGGCTCCGCGCTCATCTTTTTCACTAAGGCCGAAGCGATTTCCCAAGTCGATCGCAGGACTGCCTACCAGCAGTTGGTGCGTTCGCCCCAAGCCGCCGTTGTTTTGCAACGGACCAATGCCGACGCTCAGCGCTGCTTGTCCTCCCACACCGCCGAACCTGTCACCGATGTTCTCATCGAGTCCGGTTGCATCTTGCGCATTGCCGACCACGTTGAAGCCCAACGAGGCGACGCTGCCAACCAAATCGGAACCCTGGCTGTGCTGACCGATGAGCGTATTGCGCAGGTAGGTTGTTCCGGAGCTATCGATGCCCGCGGCAGCACCGCCGAGTGTGGCAGTGTTCTGCGCGATGGTGGCGTTGAGAAATGCGGCTGTGCCGAGGTTGGTAACAGCTCCGCCCTGGCCGGCTTGGTTGGTCGATACCGTGCTGTTGATTATCGACAGCGTACCACCTGCAGCGACATACGCGGCTCCGCCGCTATCTGACGCAGTGTTCTGTGCCAGCGTGCTGCCATAAACCGAGGCTGACCCGCCGGCACCTACGAATAGTGCCGCGCCGCGGGTTGCCGTCGAGTGTTCGATCGACACGGTATCCAGCTCAAGCTGACCGTCAACCAGGATCGCGCCGCCATCACCGGTCGCTTGGGCACCATCCAGCGCCAGTTTCTCAAGCACAAGGTGAGCACCGGCAGCTATTTCGAAGTAGTGAGCGGAATCCGCCAACGCCGAACGAGCAATCTGAATCGTCCCTGTGCCCGATGTCGCATTACCGCGGATAACGGTATCGGCAGTGATGGACAGCGGCCCCCATCGCAATTCAACCGGTGTCGAGCCCATCCCGGCTGCGAACTCAATCAAATCGCGGCCCGGTCTCGAGCCGGCCAGCTCAACGGCCTCGCGCAGCGAGAGCTGGCCATCGTCGGCCGGTTGAAGATCATAGGGCGTGTTAACCAAAAAGTGATTGGGAAAATACTCAGAAACGCTTGGCTCATGCTTCACCAGCTGCAGATGATAAGCGCCCGAACTGGCATTCACCGCGCGCCCCGCAAGCACCGCCGGGTCATAGGTTGCGTTTGCTGCCTCAGAGACACCGACGTAGTAGGCTCCGCTCGCGGCGGCCGTAAACCAGCTCGAGTTGTCGTCG
>JBQCEI010000424.1:0-4638 GCA_051960375.1 Aureliella sp.
GGTTGATCCCTTGGCGCAACCCCTTGATGGTCATCGGCCTTTACTGGCACTTCGTCGACATCGTGTGGGTCTTTCTGTACCCGCTGTTTTATCTAGTAGGCTGAACGCATCATGAATAGCGAGATGAAGCGGCTGTACTGGACGTTCGCTGCCCTGATGGCCCTGTTGGCAGCCGCGATGGGCACGAACTACGCACCGATCGGACCAGCCAAACTGTGGGTGTCGATCGCGATCGCCGTGGCGAAGATGCTGCTCATCGCCCTGGTGTTCATGAAGCTGAGCGAGTCGAGCGGACCGGTCCGACTGGCAGCCGGCGTAGGACTTTTGATGCTGTCGATCGCCGTCGCCTGCACCGCCGCCGACTATGTCACCCGCGGCTGGCGCGAAACGATCGCGCACGATCTGCGACGAGCCGACCACGTCGAAGCGCTGGATCGGATTCAGCCCAAGGATTATCCGGGGCCGGCTGCCCATGTTGAGCAACATATGTCGAAATAAAAACACTCATCAGTGGCATTGGGGCAGCGGTTGTTGGTGCTTCTGAAGACCCCTTAACCCGGACCCTCTCCCCGAAGCGGGGCGCGGGGAGAGAAGATGAGTTTTGGGCCAGCCACCTACACAAGCCTTCTCTCCCCCTCGCCCCGCTTCGGGGAGAGGGGGCCGGGGGGTGAGGGGCCGGAGCAAAAACGTGTTCCGCCTCAACAGACCGGCGATGGTTTGTAGCTTCTCGCCGGGTGCGTCCCTCGCTTACGCGTTTTGAAGCTGCGCGTTTGGGCTTTTTCGCGTGGCACTGGCTTTGCCAGTGGCTCTTTTCTCGAAGTTTATGGCGTTCATGAGCCCGACCGCTCTCCAATGTCGCACTGCGAAAGTTTTCTGTGGAGGTTCGATTGGCATTGGATCACTTATCCCGCCTTCTGGCTCTTCAAACTTCGAAGCAGAAGACACTGGCATAGCCAGTGCCACACGGAGAAATGCGCTGGCTTCAAAACTTACGCGTCGGGTTACCAAAGAGCGCTGGCTCACCGCTTCCCGAGCGACTCCAGATAGGCGACGACCGCTTGCGCGTCTTCCTTGCTCAGGTGAAAGACCGGCATCGGCGGCTTGGGACGCGAGCCGTCGAAGCGCTCGCCTTTGGTGAGCAGATGCAGCACGAAGTCGCGTTCGTAATTGACCAGTCCAGCAAGCGACGCCGATTGAAAGGCCCAGGGCGGCGAGCCGGCTGGGCCGCGCACCGGGATCGGGGCACCGGTCATCAGCTGCGAAGCAATCAATTCGCCGCTTGAGTCGCGCGGCGTGTGGCAATCGACGCAGTGCGCGACATCGTGCACCAGATATCGGCCGCGCTCGACCCGCGACGCATCCGATGAGTCGTCTGCCGACGCTCGATTTTGCCCGCTCAGTTCGTCGACTTTGACGGTCAGCAATCCGGCGACGGGCACTGCGCACAAGATGCTTATGACGATCCAAGCTCTGCGGTCGCTGCTCATGGGGTGGGGCTCTTTCCAGAGGATGAAGCTCGGCGGCCGCTCAGCCGCAGCGTGGTCGCTGCCAGAACCAGCACGGTGAGAACGCCTAATCCTCGGAGCGTCCACTTGACTGCGCTGCCGAACCGGCCGGTCGTTGGATCATACAAATAGCAGCGCACAAAACTTGTCTCTGCTTGAGGCGTCAATTGCTTGGCAGCGGCGCTGTCGATCGCTGCCGAGAGCTGCTTCGGTGAAAACTGCACGCCGTCGAGATACTGGGCGATCGTGCCGTCGGGCGCCAAGACGACGATGCCCGATGCATGCGCGAACTGCTTGGTCGTTTCATCCCAGACATAGTGAAAGCCGACAGCATCGGTGAGCTGATGAATGGCCGGCGACTGGCCGGTCAAGAAATACCAGCCTTTGCCATCGGACTCCTTGCCATACTGGCTCAGCGCATGGGTCCGTGCCGCCGCGGCCCGCTCGGGGGTATCGCGCGGATCAAAGCTTACAAACGCGATGTTGTAATCGCTGCCTGGATGCTGCGGAACGCTGGCGACAGCGCGAATCAGCCCATCGGCCGTCAGCTTGCACAGCATGGGACATTCGAAATACACGAGACATAGAACCGTCGGACGCTCACCGAGCAAAGCGGCCAGCGGCGTCGGCTGCCCAAGATGGTCGTTGAAGCGAACCGTCGCGGGAACCTGCGCCCCGACGTGCGGTTCGATCCAGGCTTGTTGAAGCATTACTCGCGATGCCTGCCCAAAGGCTGCGGACGCTAGGAGCGTCTGCATCACGAGGACTGGCAACCAGGCACAGATGCGACTTGGCAGGAATGACATGCGGCGTGCCCAAAGGATGTAAAGGCGGATCGCTTTAAAAACGGATGCGTTCGGCGTGGCTATACACGTTCATGCGCCGCTGGCGCACGAACCCGACCAGCGTTTGCCGATTCTGCTGCGCAAATTCTACGGCCAGGCTCGACGGCGCCGAAACCGCCGCGACGACAGGGATGCGAGCGGCCAGCGCTTTCTGCAGAATCTCAAACGAAGTGCGTCCCGAGACGAACAGCGCATGTTCGTCAAGCGGAAACAGCCCTTCGAGAAAGCAGTGACCGATCACTTTGTCGACCGCGTTATGCCGCCCGATGTCCTCGTGCAGCACCAGCATCTTGCCCGTCGAATCGAAAACGGCCGCGGCGTGCAAGCCACCGGTGCGCTGGAAGGTCGACTGAACCGCCTGCATGGCTTCGGGAAAGCGACTGACCAGCTCGGCATCAAACGCCACGCTTGATTCGATAGGAGGAAAGTTTTTTTGAATCGCAGCGATCGTGGTTTGGCCGCAGAGGCCGCAACTGGCGCTGGCGATCGTATTGCGGACGAGTTTTTCGTCGTCCAAGGCGACATCGCGGTGCAGGTGGATGTTCAGCACGTTGCCGCGCTCGGCGCGGTGGCAGTGACAGATGCGCAGGAGCTCGCTGCGCTGGCGCACGATCGCTTCGGTCACCAAGAATCCGGCAGCTAACGCTTCGTCGGCCCCCGGAGTGCGCATGGTGACGTTCACCGATCGCCCCCGAATGCGAATCTCCAGCGGCGATTCTTCGGCGACTTCGTCCCGCACGCTCTCGGCGTGTGCTCCGTCCCATTTGACAACTTCGCCAGCGACGGTTCCCGGCATCGATCGAGCTCCATTAATTTGCAGGATTGCGGCCGACCATGCGTGCCAGCTCCGGATCGTTGGCCGCTTCAATACCACCGTGGACGTACGACCAGCGCATTGCAAAGCCAGCGGCCAGCCCGGTCGCAGCGGCGAGCATGCGAACCGGCCGCCGCCAGCGCGGCGGAACCGGTAGACGCTTGATGACTTCTGACGCAACTAGCGCCCCGATGGCGATCTGATGCACGCGGCGCATCGAACCGCTGGTCAGCGGCCGCGCCTTCTCTCCAGCGCTTTGCGCGAAGCCCACCAGGCAAACCGCTTCGACGACATGGGCTGCCGTATCGACTTGCATCAAGACGTCGCGGCCCGGCTCCTCCAGCCCCGCAGGCTCATTGCGAAGATCCAGCAGCAAGCGCACCGCCTCGGCGCCGGTGCTGACGGCGCTGGCGCTGAACAATGGCCCGATCCACTTATTCTTGCACCACAAGGGATTCGACGTGCAACTGAGCAGAACGCCGGTATAGCCGGCCACCAACACGGCCATCGGAACGCCAGCCCAATCGTGAAACGACAGGCAATACGCGAGAGCGTTTTCGTTCGGTTCGGGCCGGCGGCTGATCGCGCGCGAGGTCTCCTCGGAGCGTCTGTCCTCGATTCGGCCTTTACTAGAGTCGTAACTTGATTGGTCGTTTGGTTTCGACTCGAGCAAACGCCGCGCTGCGGCCGCGGTCGCCGCCGCGCCGTATCCGGTCAGCGCAAACGATCCAAGGTTCATCGGCGAGCTGGGCTTGAAGACGCGCAGCATGTGATGAAAGCGCTTCGGGTCACCGAGGTCGTCGATCAATAGGGCAGGGCAGGGGAGCATCGTGAGGAAGGCGATCCAGGTGCCGGTCTTTTCGATCGGCTTGTGCTGCGGACCGCCCAGGCGCGCCGCGGCTCGGCTTAAAACATAAGCCCCTGTCGACAGGCCGCCTAAAAAGAAATAGGTCGCGATTTGCCAGCGCCACACCGGAGCTTGCAGCATCGAGATGTCGTAATAGGACGGCTCGGCGGCAGGCGACCGCGCAGGCACCGAAAGCGCACGGCCGGTGCTAAGCTGATCGGCGGCAGCTGCGTTCCCCGAAGCGAGCGATGTCGGTTGCGAGGACGAGGCCGAGCGCGACAGCTCGCTGCTGGGCACTTGCAGGTGGCCTACTCGATTGGGATCGGGTCGGTGCTGAAGCTCAGCGGCCCAGGGCGCACCGAAATCAGAATCGCGGTCAGCCACCTCGGCCTCCTTCTCTGACAAATAGCAACGCCGACAGCGCGGCCAGTCCGGCACCGACGGCAAGGCTGGCTGCATAGCGCCACCCCTGACCGCGAAACGGCTGCGGTGGTGCCTCGGGCAAGTTGTAATGATTGGGATGTTCTTCCAAGAGAAAGAACGCGTTGAGCGGTCCGTAGTCGCCGACGCTGTCGCAGCCATAGAGATACGCTCGCTCGTTGCCGCGAGCCCGCAACTGCTCGGCGC
>JBQCEI010000425.1:0-7110 GCA_051960375.1 Aureliella sp.
GTGCTAATGCTTTTTGGTATTGGTATGACTGTGTTTTCGTTTCGTATTACTTATGCCAGAAGCTCGGCTGGGCGGACCAACGCGAGCGAGGCTTGATTCACCTCTCCCAGCAAAACGGGCATAGATAGAGCCTCAGGGTTCACCAGTCCTACAAACTTCGACCTGGGGGAGCACTGGCATAGCCAGTGCCACACGGCGTCTCTGCGTTAAAAAACCAGCATGTACAGCCCGCCTAACGCCCGCGAGCCCGCATGCTAAAATGCCCAGTTCTCCAGCCTTGAAACCCAGCAGAACAATCTTCGAGCTGCAGCTCGCGCGAGTAAAGTCATGAAGCAAGTCGAACACGATGTCGTAGTGGTAGGTGGTGGTCCTGGCGGTTATGTCGCAGCCATTCGCGCGGCCCAGCTGGGCTTCAGCACGGCTTGCATCGACGAAAACGAGCGGTTCGGCGGCACCTGCCTGCGCATCGGCTGCATCCCGAGCAAAGCCTTGCTCGAATCGAGCCACCTCTACAGCGAGGCCAAGAAACACTTCGCCGCTCACGGCATCAAGGCGGGCAACCTCGAGCTCGAGCTGGCGACGATGCTCGGCCGCAAAGACAAGATTGTCGATCAGCTGACCGGCGGCATCGACATGCTGTTCAAGCGCAAGAAAGTGACGCCGTATCGCGGCCGCGGCAAACTGCAAGATCCCGAAACGGTGGTCGTCAGCGGCGGCGGCGAACCGGTGACGATCCGCGCCAAGCACATTCTGCTGGCCACCGGCAGCCGCTCGGCCACGATGCGCGGCATCGAAGAAGATGGCAAGCGCATCGGCAACAGCACGATGGCCCCGAGCTTCCCGAGCGTCCCCGAGCACCTGGTCGTCATCGGCGCTGGCTACATCGGACTGGAACTGGGCAGCGTGTGGCGGCGGCTAGGAAGCAAAATTACGGTGCTCGAAGCCCTGCCGCGAATCATGCCGGGAATGGACGGCGAGATTGCGCAGCTGGCCCAGCGAGCCTTCGAGAAACAAGGCTTCGAGTTTCGACTGGAAAGCTGGGTCGAAGGGGCCAGCGTCCAAGGCGAGAAGTGCATCGTCAAATGCAAAGGGGCCGAGCCGATCGAGTGCGATCGCGTCTTGGTCGCCACCGGACGCGTGCCGTGCTCGAGCGATATCGGGCTGGAGAGCGTCGGCATTGAAACCGATCGCCGCGGCTTCATCGCCGTCGATGAAAACTATCAGACCGGCGTGCCGGGCATTTATGCGATCGGTGACTTGATCGGCGGCGCGATGCTGGCGCACAAAGCCAGCGAAGAAGGTGTCGTCTGCGTCGAGCGGATCGCGGGCATGAAGAGCCACGTCAACTACGACGCCATTCCGGGAGTCGCTTACACGCATCCGGAAATCGCCACCGTGGGCAAGACGGAAGAACAGCTCAAAGAAGCCGGCGTCGCCTACGCCAAGGGCATTTGCCCGTATGGCGCCAGCGGCCGAGCTTTGGCGCTCGGTGACACGCAGGGCCGCGTCAAGATCCTGGCCGATGCCAAGACTGATCGCGTCTTGGGCGTGCACATCATCGGGGCTCGCGCCGGCGACCTGATCGCCGAGTGCGTGGCGGCGATGGAGTTCGGCGCCAGCAGCGAAGACATCGCCCGCACCTGCCACGCCCACCCGACCCTCTCCGAAGTCGTGCACGAAGCCGCCCTAGCGGTTGCGGGTCGCGCCATTCATACGGCGTAGTTGAGGAAGAGGTTTTACCGCGGAGACGCAGAGAGCGCGGAGGAACGCAGAGAATGCCTCCGCGCTCTCCGCGTCCTCCGCGGCAAAAAACAATTAGTGGCTCAGCGCCTCGAGCATGTTGCGCATGCTCTCGCGGGCGATCGTTTCGGGGCCGGGGGAATAGTCGAACACTTCGACGCTGACCCAGCCGTCGTAGCCGATCGCGCGCAGCGCGGCGAAGATCGGCACGAAGTCGACTTCGCCCATGCCCGGTCCCAAGCGATTGGGATCGTTGGCATGGAAGTGGGCCAGATAGCGTGCATTGTCGCGAATGATCTTGTCGATCCGCTCCCCTTCGGTGCTCATCGCTTTGACGTCCAGATGCAGGCGGACGAAGGGCGAACCCAGGCTTTCAATGATCTCGACCGCTTGCGAGGCGTGATTGAGGAAGTTGCCTTCGACCGGCCCGAGCGGTTCGATCGCCAGCGTCACCCCCTGGGCTTCGAGCGTCGGCAAAGCCCGTTCGATGACCCACCGCGCATTGTCCGACGCCTGGGCGTGCGTCATCTCCGGCGGGAAGTTGCGCTGCAGCGGCGAGCCGAGCACCATGACCGATCCGCCTAGATCGCGGCACAGCTTGGCCAGCTCGCCGAGGTAATCGGCAGTCCGCTGGCGGACCGCTTGATCGTCGGTCGTCAAATGAAAACCTTCGGTCTTGGCCAGCAGCCAGTGCAGGCCGACCACTTCGATGCCAGCCTCGGCGACTTGCCGGGCCAGCTCCGTTCGCTTGGCCGGCGATAGATCCTCGGCGCGGCTGCAGATCGTAAAGGGAGCGATCTCCCAGCCCGTGTAGCCGCACTGGCGCGTCACCTCGAGCGCTCGCTCCCAAGGCCAATCTTGAAAAGTCTCGTTGCAAATCGCAAAACGCATCGCAGTGTCGCTCGGGGGTGAGAGGCAAGAAAGGGATCAGTCTATGCTGTCGCCGTGCGCGCGAAAACGGGTCTTTTACCGCGGAGGACGCGGAGAGCGCGGAGGACGAATCCGCATTCTGATCAACGCTTAAAGCAGGTATACTGGCTGGCAGACTTCAACGACGACTTCAATAGCAGGACAGGCGAATGGCCGCACAAGCTGCGAACGCGAATCTGGGATCGGCGACGCTCGTCCCGAAAAAGCCTCAAAATCCCCACGCGGTTCGAGAGACGATCGAGTCGGTGATTGTGGCTTTCATCCTGGCCTTTCTGTTCCGCGCGTTTGTCGCCGAAGCGTTCGTGATCCCCACCGGCTCGATGGCTCCGACGCTGATGGGAGCTCACAAGGACACGGTCTGCGATCACTGCGGCACCGAGTACCAGAGCACTGCCAGCCCCGAATTCGACAAAGACACCGGTGGGCCGACCGATCACGTCGCCCTCGGAAGCACCTGCGCGATGTGCCGCGGGCTGAACGCTTTCGACCTGGCCGGCAACGCCAATCACGCCACCTTCTCAGGCGATCGGATCCTGGTCAGCAAGTTCGATTACCTGTTCTCCGATCCCGATCGCTGGGACGTGCTGGTCTTCAAGTTCCCGACCGATGCGCGGATGAACTACATCAAGCGACTGGTCGGATTGCCGGGCGAGCATCTGCATATCGAAGGTGGCGACGTCTACTTGCGCAAACAGGAAAGCGAGCCTTGGCAACTGGCCCGCAAGCCGCCGGAAAAAGCCCTAGCGATGATGCAAGTCGTTTCCGATACCAAGCATCAAGCCCTCGATCTGGTCGCCAAGGGCTGGCCGAGTCTCTGGCAGCCGCTGGCGATTCCCGGCGGAGCGCATGCGTGGAAGCCTGAGCAAACCGAAGACAACTGGTCGGCGCGGTTGGCCGCAGGCGACGGCAGCGAACAAACGCAGTGGCTGCGCTACTATCATAAGTTTCTCGATCAAGGCGAGTGGAATGAAGTCGCCGGCGGCGCCGCGCTACCGGAAATCGATCCCTATTCGATCAGCCTGATCACCGACTTCCTGGCCTACAACACAACCAGGTTCGGTCGCCGGAGCGATGTTTACACCCCCAGCGGCCGACTGGCCCCTGAAATCACTCCCGAGGTGCGAGCCCTCGATGTCGTGCCGCCTCACAGCATCACCTTCGATGGCTTGACCGGCATGCCGCAAGACGGGCTGCACTGGGTCGGCGACCTCGCCGTTGAATTCGATGTCGAAGTCGCCAGCGACGGTGGGACGCTCAGCTTCGACCTGGTCGAGTTCGGCATTCACTATGAATGCCGAATCGATGTCGCCACGGGCAAGGCAACGCTGCATGCTTCGGATAATGGTCAGCCGCTCAACGCGTTTGCTGCCGCAGACGAAAAAGAGATCGCCGTTCCCAGTGCCGCCACCGACGTCCAGGGCAGGAGCCGACATCGCGTTCGCTTCGCCAACATCGATGATCAATTGATGCTGTGGGTCGACGGCAGCCTGGCGAAGTTCGATATGCCGACGGTGTATGACTCGCACCGGTACCGCACGGCCGAAGCCCGCCGCCCTTACTGGACGCTCCACGATCCGCTCGATGCGGCCCCAATCGCCATCGGCGGCAAAGGAGCGGACTTGGTCGTCCACCGCGCCCAGGTGTGGCGCGACATCTACTACATCGCCATCCGACCGCGCGTCTACAGCGACTACGACACCAACGACTTGCTATCGGTGATTGATAGCATTCAGGATCCGAACCTCCGCACGGCGCTGCAGCGCGACGGCGATGGGCCGGTCAACGTGATTTCGTGGGTGTACTCGAGCCCCGAGCTATGGGACACGACGCCGCTGTTTTCCAAGCGAGGCTCGCTGGAGTATTCGCTCGGCGACGGGGAATTCTTTCCGATGGGAGACAACAGCGCGGCTAGCTCGGACGCCCGCGACTGGAGCGGCCATCATTACGTAGAACGACGTTTTCTCATCGGCAAAGCTCTGCTAGTCTTCTGGCCACACCGCTGGAATGCGCCGGTTCCGATGCCGAATTTTGGGCGGATGGGCCGGATTCGATAGTTTGGCAGCTGGCGTTCGGTCCGCGTCGAGTTATTGATGCGGGCGGACCGTTGGCGCTGGTCCTGAAGACCCCTCACCCCGGCCCCTCTCCCCGAAGCGGGGCGAGGGGAGAGAAGTCGTATAGATTGCCGGCTGATTCGCCATTAGGAAAGACACAAGCATGGATGTGCTCGAAGTTCGCGGCTTGGAAAAAGTGTATGGACGCCGCAAAGTCGTCGGGGGCGTGAGTCTGCGCGTGGGCGAGGCGGAGATCGTCGGCTTGCTGGGGCCCAACGGCGCGGGCAAGTCGACCAGCTTTCGCATGACGTGCGGGATCGTCAAACCCGATCGCGGACAAGTGTTTCTCGGCGGGCAGGAAGTGACCGACTGGCCGATGTATCGCCGAGCTCGCGAAGGGCGGATGGGCTACCTTGCGCAGGAGTCGAGCGTCTTTCGCAAGCTGACGGTCGAGCAGAACATTCTGGCCGTGCTCGAACTGCTCGGCGTTCCGTATCGCCAACGCAAGCTTCGCACCGAGCAACTGCTCGAGGATTTCGACATCAAACACATTCGCAAGAGCCGCGCCAGTCGACTCTCCGGTGGCGAACGTCGACGCCTGGAGATCGCCCGCTGCCTGGTCTCCGATCCGCAAATCATCATGCTCGACGAACCGTTCGCGGGCATTGACCCGGTGACCGTTCAAAGCATCCAGCAAGTGATCGAGCGATTGCGGCAGCAGGGGATCTCGATCCTGATCACCGATCACGCCGCTCGCGAAATTCTCGACACAGTCGATCGCTGCTACGTAATCAACAAGGGCACGGTGCTCTGCGAGGGCGATCCCGAGACGGTCAAGCAACACCCGGACGTTCGCAAGGAATACTTGGGCGACATCGGCGACGAGCCGCTAATCCATCACAACCCCGCGCCACGTTCGGCCCCGAAGCCAGCCCCTCGCGCAGCGGCACCTGTAACCAAGCCTGTCGAAGTGAAGCCCCCCGCGCCACCGGCCCCGGCACCGGCACCGAAAGCGGGCAGTGCCGGCGGTTGGTTCCGCCCCAAACTCCGCGCGCACGCCGAAGCCCCGGCCACGCCTGCATCCGAGGAGCCGACAGCATCAAGTCGCGCCAGCTCCCAGCGGCCCACGCGCCGGCCTCGCACCGACGTGTGAGCGGCAAATATGTCTTTCGGCCCGGAGGGCCCGTCGTTAGTAGCCCGGGGCGGCAGCCCCGGGAGCCACGGCCATAAACGGACGTCGCCCCGGAGGGGCCGTCGTGACGTGGATTTACGACGGCCCCTCCGGGGCGGACATGCATATTTGTCAAGCTTTCCCGGGGCTGCCGCCCCGGGCTACTGACGACGGCCCCTCCGGGGCGTCAATTCGATTAGGCGCTGCGGGCGAGCAGCCCTTGCTCGGCGGTATCGGCGAAGCGCTGGTGATAGGCCTCGAGGCACTTGTTAAAGAATACGTCCACGCAGTCGGACCAGGTGTAAGGCCGAGCGCGACCGGGTGTGAGGACGTGCGGCGAGCGTTGGCACTGATGCAAGAGTTCGACCAGCGAGTCGGGCGTCGAAAGGTCGAAGTACAAGCAGCGATCGCCGCCGACTTCGCGGTGGATGGGCGTATCGCTGGCCAGCGTCCGCTGACCGGCCCATAGCGACTCGACGATCGGCAGGCCGAAGCCCTCGACGATCGATGGAAAGATCACTCCGCGGCTGTGGCTATAACAGTGCTTCAGCTCCGCATCGCTGAGGTCGTGGAACGTGAAGAGCTGTTTGTTTAAACGCGGATGCGCCTTGATGCGAGCGACGATGTCATCGCAGCGCGAACCGACGCGACCGACCAGACACAGCTTTTGCTCGGGATCGCTTTCCCAGAAGCGATCGAATGCGTCGAGCAGATAGCGATGGTTCTTGCGCGGATCGAAAGCCGCCACCATCAGATACGGATTCTGCTGGCCGCCCGGCTCGAAAAGTTTGGCCAGTTCCGGCCGCGGCTCGCCGGCCGACTTGCTGAACTCGGCCCCGAGCGGGAACGGAGTGATGTGTTGGCAGTACGGCGTCTCGCCCATCAGCTCAGGCAAAGTTGCCTCGAGCTCGCGGCGCACCGTATCGGAGATCGTCAGGATGATGTCGGCGTGCACAGCGACTTGGCGGAGGTACTCGGCAAAACGAGTCGTGCGGCGCTGGCCGACGAACTCCGGATGGCTCAGCGGGATCAGATCGTAAACCACCACCGCGACCATCGCCCCACGGGCGCGAGCGGCAGCCGCTGCGCGCCACACATCTTTGCGAGCCCAATAGGCGTCGGGAAGAATCAGCAAGTCGCCGCGCGTCGGTTCGATCCGCTGAGCATCCTGGCAGATCGTGTGCAGTTGGTGCTGGTACCACCAGCGATGGGGCAGCG
>JBQCEI010000426.1:0-4724 GCA_051960375.1 Aureliella sp.
GGCACGCGACCGAACAGACGCTCTGGCCAGCCTTCGCGGTAGCGTCCCGTGCGCACCGCTCGCCACACCAGCCATGGACTCACGGCAGCCAGAGCCGATGCGTACCCGACGTTCAAAGCCCATCCCATGGCCCAAGCTCCGTCTTGGCTGGTAAGAGTTGCCGGTTAGTGAATGTGCCGACGCTGTGGCTACACGGCCCTTAATTGCGGCCCGGAGGGCCCGCCGTCAGTAGCCCGGGGCGGCAGCCCCGGGGAAGCAACAGCGCAAGAATTGTTCGCCCCAGAGGGGCCGGCGTAGCTCCGCTACACCGATTACGCCGGCCCCTCCGGGGCGGAAAGGGGCAGGCGCGTCGTTCGTCCCCGGGGCTCCCGCCCCGGGCTACTGACGTCGGCCCCTCCGGGGCGAAGACTTGAAAAGGACCGCAGCCCTCTTAAACGCTATTCTTCCCGCAGCAGCTCTTGTACTTCTTGCCGCTGCCGCAGGGGCACGGGTCGTTTCGGCCGACGTGTTTGCCGACGTTGCGGATCGGTTCGGGGCGAACTTCTTCTTTGCCGGCTCGTTCGGCGGCGGCCATGTCGGCTTGGCGCTCGTTGGCCAGCTCCGATGGCGTCGCCGGGGAATCGTGCCGGGCCGACGTTTCTTTCATCGTGCTGCTGACGAAGTCTTCATCCAGCCCTTCCATGCGGAAGATCAGATCGGTCATGCGCTCGCCGATCGAGAACCACATCTGCTGGAACATCTTCATGCCTTCGCGCTTGTACTCGACCTTCGGGTCCATCTGGGCGTAGCCCTTCAGGCTGATCGCGCTGCGAAGGTGGTCCATCGCCAGCAAGTGGTCTTTCCAGGCCGAGTCGACGATGCCCAGCAGCACCTGTCGCTCCATGCGCCGCATCTCGGGATAGTACCGGTCGTCGATCGCCTGCGTGACTTGACGCTGCAGCGAATCGCGGTCGAGCTTGCCGAGCTCTTCAGCATCGAGCTTGAGTGCCAAGTTCTGGTCGAGCCACTGGCTCAGCGAGCTCATAGCGCCGTTGCCGCCGGAAGCTTCGCGGGCGGTCGCGCCCGGGCGCGAGCCGTAGAACTCATTCACCTTGGCCAGAGCCGTGCTGGCCTGCGTCATGCCCTTTTCGTAGTTGGCCAAGCTGTAGACGAGCAGCGACTGGCGCACGTCGTTGAGCGTGGTGCCGGTGAGCTGCTCGGGGGTGATCGGCGTCTCGAAACGTTCCGAAGCCCAGTGCGCCAAGGCTTCGTGGTCGAGGCGATATTGGTTCGGAGCGACCATCGCGCCGAAGCGGGTGACCCCGGCGAGCACCGGATACTCCGATTCCTTGCGGCGATACGCTTCTTCGGCCATCGCGTTGAGCCGCTGCTTGATCTGCTCGGGCTCGAGCGAACGGATCTGGTCCAGCGGCACTTCGATGCCGAACTTATGCCGCATCCAGCCGATGAGCATGTTCAGGCCGTAGTCTTCGTCCAGCAGCGGAGCGCCCTCGGTCAGTTCGATCGCATGCAGGACTTCAAAAGCCCGCTCGATGAGCTTTTCGTCGACCTCTTCGCGTGGGATCTTTTTCAAGTCGCTCGCGCGGTAGTTGGTGCCGTACCGGGCGTTCATCCACTTGGACAGCGCTTCCCAGTTCCATTCCGATTCATCTTCCTCGCTGGGAAGATTCTCTTCGATGGCATCGAGGATTTGCGTCTCGGCCGACCGTTCGGCCAAGTCGATAGCAAATGCCGCGGCCGTTTGCGGATCGAGGTTGCGGAAATCGCGAGCCTCCAGCTGGCAAGAAACGCGCGTGCTGGCCCACTTCGCATACGCTTCAGCGCCGAACAGCGGATCGGTGTAAGTTTTGACGTAGTGGTCGATCTGCTGATGGATCTGGTCGAGGATCAACTGGCGACAGCTGACTCCTTCGAGAATCTGCTGGCGATAGCCGTAGACGCGTTTGCGCTGCTGGTCCATCACCTCGTCGTACTCGAGAAGGTTCTTGCGAATATCGAAGTTGCGTTCTTCGACCTTCTTTTGAGCGCCCGTGATGCGGCGGCTGACGAACGAGTTCTCGATCGCTTCGCCGTTGCCCATGCCGAACTTTTCCATCCAGTTGCGGACCCAGTCGCCGGCGAAGATGCGCATCAGGTCATCTTCCAGCGAGAGGTAAAAGCGGCTGCTACCCGGATCGCCTTGGCGACCGCAGCGACCGCGCAGCTGAAGGTCGATGCGCCGCGATTCGTGTCGCTCGGTGCCGATGACATACAGGCCGCCGATCTCGCGGACCTTCTGCCCGGCTTCCTTCATCTTCTCTTGCTTTTCGATCTCTTCGACCAGGGCGTCCCACTCTTCGCGCGGCACGTCCAAGCGCGTCTTGTATTTGTCCTGCAGCTGAGCCCAGGCCATCGTCTCGGGGTTGCCGCCGAGGATGATGTCGGTACCGCGGCCGGCCATGTTGGTGGCGATCGTCACCGCGCCCATGCGGCCCGCTTGGGCGACGATTTCGGCTTCGCGGCGATGATGCTTGGCGTTGAGCACCTGATGCGGTATGCCGCGCTGATCGAGCTGCTTCGAGATCTGCTCGCTCTTTTCGATCGACACGGTACCGACGAGCACCGGCCGGCCATGCGGGGCGACCCGCACCACTGAGCTCTTCGGAATCGTCTCTTCTTCGCGCGTGTCTTTGAGTTTGACCACGTATTCCTGATCGGTCTCTTTGACGATAGTGCCCACCGCTTCCGAGCCGTCTTTCCGCGTCAGCACGTCCCACTTGATCGTGCGTTCGATGTCGTCGACGACCGCCTTGTACTTTTCCTTTTCGGTCAGGAAGATCGTGTCGGCATACTCTATGCGCTGCATGTGGCGGTTGGTCGGAATGGCCACTACGTCGAGGTTGTAGATCTTCCAGAACTCGCCCGCCTCGGTCATGGCGGTACCGGTCATGCCGGACAGCTTCTTGTAGAGCTTGAAGAAGTTTTGCAGCGTGATCGTCGCCAGCGTCTGCGTCTCTTCCTTGATCTTGACCCCTTCCTTGGCTTCAACCGCCTGGTGCAAACCGTCGCTCCACTGGCGGCCTTCCATCAAGCGGCCCGTGAAGTCGTCGACGATGATGATGCTGTCGTCTTTGACCACGTAGCGCACGTCGCGCTGATAGAGGAAGTGGGCCTTGAGGGCATTATCGAGCAGGTGGGGCCATTCCATGTTGCCCGCAGTGTAGAAGCTCTCGACGCCAGCCAGCTTTTCCGCGACGCGGACCCCTTCGTCGGTCAGATTGACCGTGTTGTCTTTTTCGCTGACGACGAAATGCTCGTCCTTCTTCAGCTGCCGCGCGATGCGGTCGGCTTCGGCGTACTTGCCGATGTCCTGGTGAGCTGGGCCCGAGATGATCAGCGGCGTACGGGCTTCGTCGATGAGGATGTTGTCGACTTCGTCGATGATCGCGTAGTTGAGCGGCCCTTGCACCTGCTGCAGCTCGCTCGGGAAGCGATTGTCGCCGCGAGCCGCCAAGCGCATGTTGTCGCGCAGGTAGTCAAAGCCGAGCTCGTTGTTCGTCGCGTAAGTGATGTCGCAGGCGTAGGCCTTCTGCCGCTCGTCGTTCGACAAGCCGCTCTGGATGGCGCCGACGGTCAGGCCCAAGCCCATGTACAGCGGAGCCATCCACTCCATGTCGCGGCGAGCCAGGTAGTCGTTGACCGTGACGACGTGAACCCCTTTGCCCGCCAGCGCGTTGAGGTACGCCGGCAGCGTCGCCACCAGCGTCTTCCCTTCACCGGTGACCATTTCGGCGATCAAGCCGCTGTGGAGCACGATACCGCCGATGAGCTGGACATCGTAGTGCCGCATGTGCAAGAAGCGGCGTCCCCCTTCGCGACAGGTCGCAAAGGCTTCCACCAGGATATCGTCGAGCGTTTCGCCGGCGGCCAGACGCTTGCGGAACTTGACGGTTTGCTCGCGCAGCTCCTCGTCGGAGAGCGTTTTGAGCTTCTCTTCCAGAGCGTTGATCTGCTGGACTTTGTATTCAAATCGCTTGATTTGCCGCGCGTTGGAAGACCCGAATACGCCGGTCAGACCTCTCTCAAACCCTTGCAGGATGCTGGAGAAGAACAGTCCCGTTCCTTCCCAGATTCGTTCCAGAACTTCCATGGCCACCCAGAGCTTTGAATATCGAGTAAGCGTTAGCGCAAGTTTCGTAGAGCAACTAATTTATCGCTTCTAAAGGTAGTGGTTTTCCGGGCCTCGGTCAACCTTAACTTGGCCCCACCCTCGCTTGCCCAGCTTATGCGTGTTGACGCCCAAACGCGTGGTTTGCGGCGTATTGGCCCGGCTGTTCTTGATGCCTTTGTGTCTTAGTGGTGATCCCATCTTGCACCACGAAGACACGAAGACACAAAGAGGAGTCAGCATTGGCGAGGCTTTTGGCCTGCGGCGGCGCACCCCCGGAGCGAGAGCCTGCGGAGCGGACTATAATTGTCGGCACCCATCCCACCCCATCCCTCGCTCACTTCACCGAATGAGTCCCATCTATGAAAGCAAAACTCTTGATCTTCTCCCACGCACTGCGCACTCTGGCCGGCGCCGGACTGATCGCCCTGTGCGGCCTTGCCTCGGGTGGCGCCGCCGGACAGCTCTCGGCCGCTGAGGCCGAAAACAAGCCGAGCGAGCCCGGCGCCGGTCCGTGGATCACCTGTGTCCGCTGGGTCGACGACAACCAGCTCGTCGGCGCCGAATCGCAGGGGCT
>JBQCEI010000427.1:0-2657 GCA_051960375.1 Aureliella sp.
AGCTCCGTCGATGATGCTTCGAGCCGCGCGATCCAGGTCGGCCGTTTCATCGACGACGACCGGCGGATTGCCAGGACCAGCTACGACCGCTCGCTTGCCGCTGTTGAGCGCCGCGCGGGCGACGGCCGGTCCACCGGTGACGCAGATCAAAGCCACGTCGCGGCTCTTGAAAATCGCTCCGGCCGATTCGAGCGTCGGATTGCGAACGATCGAGATCAGGTTGTCGATGCCGATGTCTTCGTAGATCGCTTTGTTGAAACGCTTGACCCCTTCGGCTGCAACCTTGCGTCCGCCCGGATGCGGATTGACGACGACGGTGTTGCCGCCCGAGAGCATGCTGATGGCGTTGCCGCCGATCGTCGGCAGCGAGTGGGTCACCGGCGTGATGGCGCCGATGACGCCGAACGGCGCGTGTTCGATGACCGAAAGACCGCGATCGCCGCTGAAGGCTTGCGTGGTGAGGAACTCGATTCCCGGAACGAGCTTGCCGAGCGCTTGCAGCTTTTCGATCTTGTGCTTGAGGCGACCGATCTTCGTCTCGTTCATCTCCATCGTGCCGAGTTCTTCGGCTTGCTCGACAGCGATGCGGCGGATGTGGTCGATGGCTCGGCGGCGATCGTCGATCGAGCGCGTCCGCAGTTGTTCGAAGGCTCGGCGGGCGGCGGCCACTGCTTGATCGGCGTCGTCGAACTGGCCGAAGCGTCCCGCGTCGCTGGCCGCGCCGCTCGGAGCACCGCCGGCCTGCCCTGCGCCGCTGCGGACTTCGCGGATGACTTGGCTGACGACGCTACGGATAAGGTCTTCGCTGATTTGCATAACGACTTATCAAATATGGGTTAGGTGTTGGATTGGTTTTCTTGTTGACGGCTGTAGACCGACTGCCGGTCGATGCTGACTTGATCGACGATGCCAATGACGACCGTGTCGATCGGCAGCTTGTTGGTTTCGGGAGTGAACCGCGCGCTGCTGCCTTGCGAGATCAGGACCATGTCGCCGATGCCCGCGCCGAGCATATCGACCGCGACGAACGTGCGGCCGGTGGTCACGAGCTTGTCGCGGCCCGGACTATCCAAGCGATAGGGTTCGACGACCAGCAGCTTCTGTCCGGTCATCGATTCGACCTTTTGAGTCGAAATGATCGAGCCGGTGACTTTGGCGACAAACATCGGAGGCTCAGCCTTTCAATGCGCCGACCGTCTGCCGAGCGACGATCAGTTCTTCATTCGTAGGGATGATCCAAACTTGCGCGCGAGAGCCACAGCTCTCGAGCCGCGTCTCGCCGCGAGCGGTGGCGTTGCGAGCCTGGTCCAGTTCGATGCCCAGTTCGCTCAGTCCTTGGCAGACCGCTTGCCGGATTCTCGCGCCGTTTTCACCGATGCCGCCGGTGAACACGATCGCATCGGCGCCGCCGAGAGCCACCAGCATGCCACCGAGTTGTCGGCGGATTTCAGCTACGTAAACATCGAGCGCCAATTGCGCATCGGCGTTGCCGCCATCGGCAGCTTGTTCCAGATCGCGGATGTCGCCGCTGATACCACCGGATAATCCGAGCAATCCGGCTTCGGTCGAGAGCTTCTTGAGTACGTCGCCGAGCGACAGACCGGTATGCTCCATGATCATCGGCAGACAAAACGGATCGAGGTCGCCGACGCGGTTGTTCTGCGGCAGACCGGTTTGCGGACTCATGCCCATCGTCGTCGCGACGCTCTTGCCCGAAGCGATCGCACACAGACTGCTCGAACCACCAAGGTGCAGCGAGATCACGCGAGCGTCCGCGCGACCGAGCAGCTCGGCTGAGCGCGTAGCGATGTAGCGATGGCTCGCCCCATGAAAGCCCCACTTGCGAATCGGCAGCGCGTCGGCCCAGGCTTTGGGCAAGGCGTAGCGGTGCCAACCGGTCGGTATCGTCCGATGGAAATCGGTCTCGAACGCAGCCACGAGCGGAATGTCGGGAACGGTCGAAGCCAGCTGTCGCATGGCCGCCATGTACGGCGGATTGTGAGCCGGCGCGACCGAGTTCATCTCATCCATCGCCGTGAGCACACCCTCGTCGATCCGAAACACGCCTTGCATGCGTCCGCCATGCACCGCTTTGAAGCCGATCGCCGACACCTCCGACGCATCTTTGAGGCAACCATTGTTCGGATCGGTCAGTTGCTCGACGCACGCTCGCACGGCCACGCCGTGATGCGGCACGTGCATCTCCATTTCGCCGCGGTAATCGCCGATTTCGATGGTGCAGCGACTGGATGGCGAGCCGATGCGCTCGACGCCGCCGCGCGCCAGTTGGCGCTCGTCGGTCATATCGAACAAGCGATACTTGAAGCTGGTCGATCCTAAGTTGGCAACGAGTATTTTCATCCTTGGTCCTACGCTCCGGTTGCAGTGCCCCTTGATTAACCATCAGCCGCAGGGCGTTAGCCCGCGGCCCGGCTGTTCCGGCGGGTTCGTCCCTCGCTTACGCGTCGGGTTACCTACCGATGCTTAAGCGCCGAAGAACGCGGCGGCCAAACCTTCGGCTGGGCGCGGGATGATGTGGCTGCTAACCAGTTCGCCGACTTGCGAAGCGGCGCTCGCGCCGGCTTCGACCGCTGCCCGCACGCTGCCGACGTCGCCGCTGACGACCGTGGTCACCAGACCGCCGCCGATGTCGATGC
>JBQCEI010000428.1:0-4410 GCA_051960375.1 Aureliella sp.
GACAGAGATCATGCGCAAAGAAGGTGTCGTCGGAAAATTCGTCGAGATCTTCGGGCCCGTCGTGAGCGTAATGTCGCTGGCCGACCGCGCTACGATCGCCAACATGGCTCCCGAGTACGGAGCTACGATGGGCTACTTCCCGGTCGAAGAAGAATCGCTGCGCTACATGCGCCGGACCGGGCGTTCGGAAGATAATGTTGCGCTCGTCGAAGCTTACTTCCGCGCTCAAGGGCTGTTCCGCACCGACGAAGGTCCCGAGCTCAACTACACCAAGGTCCTGCGTCTCGATCTCGGCACGATCGAACCATCGCTGGCTGGCCCCAAGCGTCCGCAAGACCGCGTGCCACTGGCTAGCGTCAAACAGTCGTTCGCCAGCTCGCTCACCGCTCCGGTGGCCGAGCGCGGCTTTGGACTGACTCAAGACCAACTGTCGGCGATCGGCCAAATCAACAATAACGGACAACCCGCTGGCCAGATCGGCCACGGCGCGGTCGTCATCGCCGCCATCACCAGCTGCACCAACACCTCGAACCCGTCGGTGATGCTCGGCGCCGGTTTGCTGGCCAAGCGCGCGGTCGAGCGCGGCTTGCACGTGAAGCCTTACGTCAAGACTTCGCTGGCGCCCGGATCTCGAGTGGTGACCGATTACTTGAAGAGCGCCGGCGTGCTCGAGCCGCTGTCGAAGCTCGGATTCTTCGTGGTCGGCTATGGCTGCACGACTTGCATCGGCAACAGCGGACCGCTGCCCGAGCCGGTCGGTGAAGCGATTCGCAGCGGCAACCTCGTGGCCGCAGCCGTGCTGAGCGGCAACCGCAACTTCGAAGGCCGCGTCAACCCGCTGACCCGCGCCAACTATCTGGCTAGCCCGCCTCTAGTGGTCGCCTACGCCTTGGCCGGCACGATGGATATCGATTTCAACCGCGAACCGATCGGCCAAGGTTCCGACGGCAAAGATGTTTACCTGCGCGACATTTGGCCGACCAAGGAAGAGATCGATCAGGCGATCGAATCGTCGGTCTTGCCCGAGATGTTCAAGAACCAGTACCAAAGCGCCTTCACGGCCAACGACCGCTGGAACGCCATCGAAACCAGCAAGGGAGACCTGTATCAGTGGAATCCCGACAGCACCTACATCCAGTCGCCTCCGTTCCTGGAAGGCATCACGCATGATGTGCTGCCCGTGCAAGCGATCACCAACGCTCGCTGCCTGGCGGTCTTTGGCGATTCGGTGACGACCGACCACATCTCGCCGGCCGGTTCGATCGCCAAGACTTCGCCCGCGGGCAAGTATCTGATGGAGCACGGCGTCCAGCCGCAGGATTTCAATAGCTACGGCGCTCGCCGCGGCAACGACCGCGTCATGGTCCGCGGCACCTTCGCCAACATCCGCATTCGCAACGAGATGACCCCCGAGATCGAAGGTGGCGTCACTCGGCATCTGCCCAGCAACAATGTGATGAGCATCTACGATGCGGCCATGCAGTATCGCAACGACCACGTGCCGCTGATCGTGCTGGCCGGAGCCGAATACGGCACCGGCAGCAGCCGCGACTGGGCGGCCAAGTGGACGCTGCTGCTGGGCATCCGCGCGGTGATCGCGGTCAGCTACGAACGCATCCACCGCAGCAACCTGGTCGGCATGGGCGTCCTGCCCCTGCAATTTATGCCTGGCCAATCGCATCACACGCTTGGCCTGACCGGCGAAGAAACCTTCACCATCGGCGCCGAAGGCGAAGAGATGGAACCGCGCGGCCAGATCACCGTCACGGCTCAATCGCCCAGTGGCAAGACGACCGAATTCAAAGTTCAGGTCCGCATCGATACGCCGGTGGAACTCGATTACTACAAGGGCGGCGGCATCCTGCCGTGCGTCCTACGCAAGCTGGCGACCTAGCAGTCGCCGCGGACAGGGCTGTTTTTACCGCGGAGTTCGCAGAGAGCGCGGAGGATGTACCGATCGGGGCGTCCTCCGCGTTTTTGAAACGGAGTGCGTGACGTGAGCAGGCGCGCAAAACAGTTCGTCGCAGGTGTTCTGGTTGCGTCTGTATTGATCGCCGTGGGCTTTCTCATTTGGAAGCAGCCCTGGAAAACTTCTGGCGATCGCATCTCGCCCGAACTGTTCGATCGCGCGGTCGAGGTGCTGGCCACGACCGAGAACGGTCGCGAGTTTCGCCAGGCGATCTCTGGCTGGAGCGAACTGCTCCAGGCTCGCCCCGACGATCGCGACTTGTTGCTCAATCAAGCGGTCACCGTTCTGAAGTGGATCGCCAATACCAACTCGGTGCTGGCCGGCGGCTCGGTCACCGACCCCGAGGAGCAGCGTGCGCTGGCCCAAGAGCTTCAGGATGCTTACGCCGAAGCCGACCGCGTTCTCAAAAAGCTGGCTCTAACTCCGCAGGCCGATGACTCGGACAGAAGTCTGCAAGCGCTTCTCGAATCGGGGTTGCTCGAAGCCCGCGCTCGCGTCTTGCCTTATCCGGAAGATATTGAACTGCGCAAAGCGGCAGCTCAAAAGCTGCTCGATGCTCTTAAAAAAACGCCCGGCCAGCCGCTGCTCGCAGCTCGCTTGTTCGATCTCGCACAGGAACTCCAAGCCGACTGGCCCGAAGTCGTGCCGCAGACGACCGAAGCGGGCCTCAAAGCCTGGGAAGCCGAACCTCGCAATCTCTACTTACTGGTCCGCACGGGCGAGAACTTGCTCGCCAGCAACGACAGTCGCATCGAAGAGCTGGTCGAGGAATCGGTCGATTTAGCTCAACCGCTGCTGCCGATGTTGCCCAGCGCACGCCAACTTCGCCCCGAGCAACTCGCCGAGGCAACGCGTGCCGCCGTGGAAGCGGGCGATTGGAACCTGGTGCAGCGGCAACTGCGCGGCTGGTTCAACATCCTTCGCGGCAGCAGCGCCTTTCGAGCAGACAACCGGCTGGTCAATCCTGACATCTTGGCGCTGCTCAACACGTCGTTCCTCGAGCGCTGGCGCGAAATGCTGCCCGAGAAACCGAACCGAGAGCCGAGGCCGACGGTGGACGTTTCCACCAGCGAGCTGGCCGGTGCGATGCCCGAGTACGAATCGTCGAGCGATGATCGCGTGCAGCCGCTGGTCGCGTGGTACGACTTCGATGTCGATCGCGATTTCGATATCCTCGCCGTCCACGGCAAAACTTTGCGCATCACGCCCTGGCAAGGCGAAGGTCCCGAGGGCAAAGCCATCGACGTCGAGTTGCCGATCGCGGCGCATGGCTTGTGCGTTGCGGACCTGTGGGCCGTCGATGCTCCGCAGCGGCCGCACATCTCGGCAACCATGGTCAAGGACGGAAAAATCATACCGGTCGATTCCAATAGCC
Organism: Aureliella sp.; assembly: GCA_051960375.1. Taxonomy (GTDB): domain Bacteria; phylum Planctomycetota; class Planctomycetia; order Pirellulales; family Pirellulaceae; genus Aureliella. The sequence continues at coordinate 3,345 of JBQCEI010000428.1, forward strand.
ACGACACGCTGCAAGAAGTGATCCTGTGGAACGACGACCGCGCGGTCGTCGTCACTCGCGGCAGCGAGGCTGACGCGAAGCACGCGGTGCTCGACGAAGTCGATGGACTGAAGGACCTGGCGGGGCTCGAGCAAATGGTGCCGCTGGATCTCGACAGCGACGGCGATCTCGACTTGGCGGCGCTCTGCCAAGGCGGGCTGAAGCTTCTACAAAACAACGGCAATCGCACGTTCCTCGACGTCACCCAGTACAGCATTCTCGGTCCCGAAGGCTGGACGCCCAGCCGACTGGTCGCATGCGACTTCGATCGCGATTTGGATATCGACCTGGTTGCCTGCGCCGAGGATGCGCCGCACTGGGCGGTGTACGAAAACATTTTGCACAGCCAGTTTCGATTCCGCGCACTGGATATCGAGCAGTGGAAGACGGACCGTCCCTTGATCGACGCAGCCGTGGCCGAGATCGATGGCAATGCGTCGTGGGATTGGTGTGCGATTTCCAAAGACGCGCTCATCGACGTCCTGACGCGCACTACCGCGCCCGGATTGACCGTGGCTCAAGCTCAGCACGAGCGCGCTGAAGTAGTGCCCGGTCGCGACTTCGCGGCGCTCGGGATGGCCGATTTCAATCTCGATGGCCATATCGATGCGTGCGTGGCCGGCAATTCGGGACTCGAACTCTACTGGTGCAACGGCAGCTCTTTTGATGTGAAGCCGCAAGTGCTGCTCGAGGGGCAAGCCGCTCGCAAGGTCGAGATTCAAGATGCCGATCGCGATGGTCGCCTCGAACTGCTCAGCCTCGTCGACGGTCGCGTGCAGCTCATTCGCACGCGCCCTGCCGACGGCGCCTCGCAACACTACATCGAAGCTCGCGTGCGCGGCATCTCGGACGTCAACGGCGGCGGACGGATCAATCACTACGCAGTTGGTTCAGTGCTGGAACTGTGGAGCGATGGGCACTACCAGGCGCGCGTGATTGATTCGCCGGTCACGCACTTCGGGCTCTCTACACCAACTGCAGACAACTTGCGAATCATATTCAACAACGGCCTGACCCAGAACGCGCT